>CALCPT010000103.1 GCA_937897265.1 uncultured Alcaligenaceae bacterium | reverse complement strand
ATGGCAAACCCAGAGTTCCGCCTTGTCCGTGCGCACAACGGCCCACTGGCCGTCGGAACTGGTATCGAGCATCATGCCATCGGCCGGGCCAAAATCTCCCGCGCCCGTGTCAGAGACCGGACTTGCCGACATGTGGCGGACTTCCAGCTGCGTTTTCTTCGCCCACCAGCCCGTACGTACGCAAAGTGCGTATCGTCATGATTGAAAAAAAGCTCGACTATCAATCAGAAAACGCAAAGGTTTGGGAGCCCGACACCCGCATCCAAGAACACAATCCACTGGGCAAAGTCCCCTGCCTAGTCACCGACGATGGCAGCGCGTTATTTGATTCACGGGTAATCGTTGAATATCTCGATACCCTCTCACCCGTTAGCAGCTTAATCCCCAAGAGCGGGCGCGAGCGCGCGGCCGTCAAATGTTGGGAAGCCTTGGCCGACGGCACCCTTGACGCCGCGGTCACGATTGTCAAAGAACTCTTGCGTCCCGTGACACAACAAAGCCCCGAATGGATTGAGCGCCAATACGGAAAAATTGATGCCGCGCTGAGTGCCATGGAAACTGGTTTAGGCGATCAAAGTTTTTGTATGGGGATTAGCTACACACTTGCCGACATCTCGGTCGGGTGCGTCCTAGGCTACTTGGATCTACGTTTTGCCCACATCGATTGGCGCAGTACGCATCCAAATTTAGCGCGTCTTGATAAAAAACTGACTGCTCGCCAAAGCTTTATTGACACCGCGCCACCCGCGGCTTAAAAACAAAACCGCCCTACCGGCGGTTTGACCCCATCATTTGCCGACTACAGCGCGGCGACAATGCGCTGACTTCAGATAATGATGCCGCCCCCCAGGCAAATATCACCGTCATACAACACCGCTGACTGCCCCGGCGTGACGGCCCACTGTTGCTCAGCAAAACTGAGTTCAAAGGCGGGATAAGATCCCCCCTCGTTGGCAGCAGCAGCCTGGGCGCCACGCACGTCGCAAGACGCTGCGCCTTGCTGAACCGCTGCACTAAGCACGCAACTCGCGTCCGCCTGCCGATAACGGGTTTTTGCTGCGTACGCGCCAGGTGCCGGGGGTTGTTCATCGACCCAACTCACTTGCCCCGCCCGTAATGCAGGCGACAGCAGCCAAGGGTGGTCATGGCCCTCTACGACATACAGTGTGTTGGTAGCCATATCTTTACGTGCGACGTACCAAACCGGGCCTGTGCCATCAGCCTGCTGGCGCCCTTTCACGCCCCCAATCCCTAGGCCCTTACGTTGACCGAGCGTATAAAACGACAAACCGTGATGCGTGCCGACCCGCTCGCCCGTTTGCATGACAATCGGCCCAGGGTCAGTCGGTAAATAGCGATTTAAAAATTCACGAAACGGCCGCTCGCCGATAAAACAGATACCAGTTGAGTCTTTTTTAGCGGCGTTAGGCAAGCCAATCTTGTGCGCTATTCGACGCACTTCGTCTTTGGTGATGTCACCTAACGGGAACAAAGTCTGCGATAACTGCGCCTGATTTAACCGGTGTAAAAAATAACTTTGATCTTTGGTGTGATCAAGCGCCTTTAACAACTGGTAACGCGGCCCGTTTGGCCCTTGCACCGCACGCACCCGGGCATAGTGACCGGTGGCAATGTGATCGGCACCCAAGGTCATTGCGTGATCTAAAAAGGCTTTGAATTTGATTTCGGCGTTACACAAGACGTCAGGATTAGGGGTGCGGCCCGCCGAGTACTCGCGTAAAAAATCGGCGAACACACGATCTTTGTATTCGGCCGCAAAGTTGACTGCCTCGATATCCACACCCACCACATCGGCCACGCTTGCTGCGTCAAGCCAGTCTTGCCGAGTCGAGCAATACTCAGAATCGTCATCGTCTTCCCAGTTTTTCATGAACAAGCCGATCACGTCGTAGCCTTGTTCTTTCAGTAACCAAGCGGTGACAGACGAGTCAACGCCGCCAGACATGCCGACGACGACTCGCTTTTTTGCCCCATTGGGGTGCATAGAGGCTGAAGAATTCATATCACCAAATTGTAGTCGCTTCGCTGAAGTCTATCTTTTAACAGCGTAGTCATCAGACCCACTCAGTCTGGGGCTTTCCCACGTCAAACTGGACAACCTGACTGCAGACTGGTCAGCCATCCTGCTACCAAAGAAATTGAGACATCTCGCACGACAAAGTACTTTCTCGCGGTGGAAATGACAATCCTGGGAGTCAAAACGGGTAAACTGCCCCTCTAATAGAGATTACCTTCGGAGAAGTCGATGCGCATTGGAATCCCGCGCGAGACCCGCGATAGCGAGACTCGAGTTTCGGCCACGCCAGAAACGGTCAAAAAATACGTTTCTGCCGGCCATCAGGTACTAGTTGAGCGCGATGCCGGCTTAGCCGCCCATTTCGGCAACGAGGCCTACGAGCAGGCTGGCGCCACAATCACCGATGCCGCGCAGGCCTTTGGTGCAGAACTGATCCTAAAAGTACGGGCGCCAAGCACAGCTGAACTCACACAGATCAAGGCTGGCACTGCATTAGCTGGCATGCTTGACCCGTTTGACGCCGAAGGCCTTGATGCCATGGCGCAGACTGGGCTGACCGCCTTTGCTCTTGAAGCGGCACCTCGTACCACGCGCGCGCAGAGCTTAGATGTGCTGTCCTCACAAGCCAACCTCGCAGGCTACAAAGCCGTGTTGCTGGGCGCGCACTATTACGGGCGCATGTTTCCGATGATGATGACGGCCGCCGGCACCATCAAAGCCGCGCGCGTCGTCATTCTGGGTACGGGGGTTGCAGGCTTACAAGCGATTGCCACGGCCAAACGTTTAGGCGCAGTGGTAGAGGCTTCTGACGTACGCCCCGCTGCCAAAGAACAAGTTGAGTCATTAGGTGCAAAGTTTATTGACGTGCCCTTTGAAACTGACGAAGAGCGAGAAATCGCACAAGGCGTCGGCGGCTATGCCCGGCCCATGCCCGCAAGCTGGATGGCGCGTCAGGCCGTCTTGGTATCAGAGCGCTGCAAACAAGCAGACTTGGTGATTGCCACCGCGTTGATCCCAGGCCGCCCAGCCCCTACTCTGATCTCGGCCGAAACGGTCCGCGCCATGAAGCCCGGCTCGGTCATTATCGACTTGGCTGTTGAGCGAGGTGGCAACTGCCCCTTATCGCAAAAAGGCCAAGTGGTACAAGAAAATGGTGTCACGTTAGTCGGTCTGACCAATCTGCCGGGCATGGTTGCCACAGATGCCTCGGCCTTATACGCGCGCAACTTGCTCGACTTCTTAAAACTCATTATCGATAAAGAAGGCAAGCTCGCCATTGCACGTGATGACGATATTGTTCAAGCCTGTCTGGTCTGCGAAGGCGGCCAAAACTTACGGAAGAAATAATGGATGCGATCAGCCCTACCCTCATCAATCTAATTATTTTTGTTCTGGCGATTTACGTGGGATACCACGTTGTCTGGAACGTCACCCCTGCGTTGCACACGCCCTTGATGGCGGTCACAAACGCAATTTCGGCAATTGTGATTGTGGGCGCGATGCTTGCAGCCGCCCTCACCGAAGGCGGCCTCGCGCGCGGCATGGGTGTGTTTGCCGTAGCCCTTGCTGCTGTCAACGTGTTTGGTGGTTTCTTGGTCACACGCCGCATGCTTGAAATGTTCAAGAAAAAAGCGCCTAAGGCAAAAGCCGATGACGCACACGCGACTGGGGGCAAAGCATGATTTCGATCAACGTTGTCACGCTGTTGTATCTCGTTGCCTCGGTCTGTTTTATTCAGGCGCTTAAGGGCTTGTCTCACCCTACCACTTCGCGCTTAGGTAATGCCTTTGGCATGATCGGTATGGTGATTGCAGTGCTAACCACTGCGGCACTCATCGTAGGCTTGGCTCGCGAGACCCACGCCGTAAGCGGTTTAGGTTGGGTCTTGTTAGGCTTGTTAATCGGCGGCACCGTTGGCACTGTCATGGCCAAACGTGTTGAGATGACCAAGATGCCTGAGCTGGTTGCCTTCATGCATAGCATGATTGGTTTAGCAGCCGTCGCGATTGCAGTGGCCATTGTTGCTGAACCGCAGGCCTTTAACGTCGTGGCCGCAGCGGGCGAACCAATCCCTGTGGGCAATCGCCTTGAGTTGTTTATCGGTACGTTTGTGGGCGCGATTACCTTTTCAGGTTCAGTGATTGCGTTTGGTAAGTTATCAGGCAAGTACAAGTTCAGGCTGTTTCAAGGTGCACCGGTGTCGTTTCCGGGGCAACATCTGTTCAACCTGGCTTTAGCGCTCGTGATGCTGGGCTGCGGCGCCTGGTTCATGGCCACCCAAAGCTGGACACCGTTCATCATCATGACTGTGATCGCCTTTGTGCTGGGCGTGCTGATCATCATCCCAATTGGTGGCGCTGATATGCCTGTTGTGGTGTCGATGCTCAACAGCTATTCGGGCTGGGCTGCCGCAGGGATTGGTTTTTCGCTCAACAATCCAATGCTGATTATTGCGGGCTCGTTGGTGGGCTCTTCAGGCGCGATCCTGTCTTACATCATGTGTAAGGCCATGAACCGCTCGTTCTTCAACGTAATCTTGGGTGGCTTTGGCGGCACCAGCGATAGTGGCGCTGCAGCGGGCAGTCAAGAGCAGCGCAACGTGCGCTCGGGCAGCTCAGACGATGCGGCCTTTTTGTTGACCAACGCCGAAACCGTTACGATCGTTCCAGGCTACGGCCTGGCGGTCGCGCGGGCTCAGCATGCCTTGAAAGAACTGGCTGAAAAACTCACCGAACACGGCGTAATCGTGAAGTACGCGATTCATCCTGTTGCCGGTCGGATGCCTGGTCACATGAATGTGCTGTTGGCTGAAGCTGAAGTCCCCTACGACCAAGTGTTTGAAATGGAAGACATCAACAGCGAATTTGCGCAAACCGATGTGGTGTTGGTGTTGGGCGCCAATGATGTGGTGAACCCTGCGGCAAAAACTGATCCCAAATCACCGATCGCCGGAATGCCAATCCTCGAAGCCTACAAAGCCAAAACCATTATCGTGAACAAACGCTCAATGGCTTCTGGCTATGCAGGTCTAGACAACGAACTCTTTTACATGGATAAAACCATGATGGTGTTCGGTGATGCGAAGAAGGTGATTGAGGATATGGTCAAAGCGGTTGAGAACGCTTAGCCAAACACCTCAGGCCTCAGCCACTGGGCTGGGGCTGCACTGATTATCGAGAAAAAAGCACACTTTATTACCACCAGATTTTTTGGCCTGGTACATAGCCGTATCGGCATGCGCAAACAACTCTAGCTGCGTGGTAGTGTCGCCTAGAAACATCACAATCCCGATACTTGTGCCACCCTGGTAAACGATATCAGCGTCATCTGCAGGGTAGCGTTCTTTGCGATTCGCACGCTTCATCTCGGGCGCATCCTCGCCGGCTGAACGACTCAGCACATAAGGCGAGGCCAAGGCTGCACGCATTTTTTCGGCGAGGCGCCGAGCGGTTTCGATTGAATAATCAAGATCGTTGTGCAGTTGATTCAACACCACCACGAATTCATCACCGCCAAAACGGGCAACGGTATCGACTTCACGCACGCAGCCTAACAAGCGCGAGGCGGCCTCGCGCAGCACGACGTCGCCCAGTATGTGGCCGTGCTGATCGTTTAAACCTTTGAACGAATCCAAATCCATAAACAGCAACGCGCAATAACTCGAGTTACGCTTGCTGTTATTAATCGCAATTTTGAGTCTGTCTTCAAGCAAATACCGATTAGGTAGTTTCGTGAGACCATCAAAGAACGCACGATCTTTGGTTTGCTCTTCAAGCTGCCTGCGGCGGCTCACGTCTCGACCAATGCCCAAGACCCCAAGCAGCTTGCCATCTTCAGAATAGACTGGGCTTTTTGTGACTTCGAGCAACTCTTTATGCCCATCACTGGCAAACGTGACCCACTCTTCGTTGGTGGTCGGAGTGCCTCGTTGCATGGCAAGGCGGTCGTTTTCCCGGAAGGAATCGGCCAGTTCCCTGTTGACGAAGTCGTAATCGGTACGGCCAACGATCTCGCTCTCGGTCGCTCCGAAGAATTTTTCAAAACGGTGGTTGCAGGCCAGATAGACGCCATCCGAATTCTTCAGCCAGACC
>CALCPT010000102.1 GCA_937897265.1 uncultured Alcaligenaceae bacterium | reverse complement strand
ACGGCACACCGTGACTTCAATGTTGACGTCGACTAACGCATCCAGCACCGCTAAAAAACTTTCGCCCGGCACGCAAAACACGTGTTTGACGCCGTGGCTGACAAGTTGACCAACAAGAAGTTGACCACCGGTACGTGGGGAGCTAGGAGAAGGGGCTTGGCTCATGGTTTTTGCTCTGGTTATGGGGCGAAGTGAGTGAATCCGACATCATATCGTGTCGGGATGGATTTTAGACCGTCTGCGACAGCCATTCACAGAGGGCGGCATCTGTTAAAGAATCGCCTTGCAGAGGGTCACGGGCGGCTAAACGATGCTTGAGGATTAGGTCTGCCAAATGGCTACGCATGGGCATATTGGCCTGTTTAGCCTCCCAGCGCATGGCTGCCATGGTGGCCACGTGATACAGCCCTGTGGCGGCCTGACGGGCCTGCTCAGAGCGATTTTGGTTGGCGACTTCGCTCGCGTATGTAAAAGCTTGGTCGACGCGTTCGGCCTGTAACGCTGCGAGTTCTTGGCTGACGGGCGTGCCCTCGGACAAGAGCGCGTGCACATGTTCACGCAAAGCTGGCAACGATTCTTCGCGCTGAATCGCACGAATGACATCGAGCGCGACGATGTTGCTGGTGCCTTCCCAGATCGAACCGAGATGGGCATCGCGCAGCACCCGGGGGTCGCTCCATTCTTCGATGTAGCCGCAACCGCCGCGCACTTCCATCGCATCACCTGCAACCTTGCGTGCATCGCGACACGCCCGAAATTTAATCAAAGGCGTCATGATGCGCATCAGGGGCCGTTTGCTTGGGTCGTTGTCTGCTGCGGCTAACGCCTGAGCGGTTTGGTACACCATGGTGCGCGCCTGCTCAGTGGCTAACGCCATTTTGCTGAGTTGGCGTTGCATCAGGGGCATATCAATCAGTCGTTTACCAAAGGCTTGGCGGTGCTTAGAAATATAAAGTGCCTCGGTGAGGGCGCGCCGCATCAAACCTGCTGCGCGCACACCGTTTGAGAGACGCGAGTTATTGATCATGTCGGCCATGTGCTTAAAGCCTTGACCACGCTCGCCCACTAACCAGGCAAAAGCACCTTCAAGGCGGATCTCGCCGCTTGCCATTGAACGGGTGCCTAATTTGTCTTTTAAACGCAAAATCCGGTATTGGTTGTGCGTGCCATCGGCAAGCTTACGCGGCAGTAAAAACAGCGAAACGCCTTTTAGCCCATCGATGTTTTCAGACCGTGCCAGCACCATGGCAAAGCCCGCGTCAGGGTTGGAGCAAAACCACTTGTCGCCTGTGAGGGACCAGCTCCCATCGGCAGCTTGCGTGGCCTGGGTAGCGGTTGCGCTGACATCTGAACCCGCGCCTTGTTCGGTCATAAACATGGCGCCTTGATGCAAAGCATCAAAGTCTTGGGTCGTGACCATCGGTAAGACTTTTTCGACTAAGGCCGGATCACCAAATTTACGCAGAGTGCGCGCTAAAGAGTCGGTCATGCTCACTGGGCAGCAGAGACCAAACTCAGCCTGTACAAATAAATATGTGAGTGCGTATTTGGCGGCCGGTGGCATGGGAGTCGGCCAGTTCAGGACACCACCTCGGTGTGACATAGCCGCTAAGCCAAACTCGCTGTACGCGTAACGCTCAAGCTCGACGTAAGCCGGATGTTTCTTGACCTGCGAGGTGTCGATACCAGCACGCGTGCGCACCGAGAGTGTCGGAGGATGTTTATCTGCGACGCCAGCCAGATCGTCTAGTAACGAGCCTGCTAAAGCACCGAGCCGTTGCAAGTGCGGCAGTAAGTGTTGATGTAAATCTTTTGGCAGATAGCAGGCAAGCAGGCCACGCGCTGCGTCAGCGTCAAAAAGATTAATGCCATGAGCGTCGGGTACTGGGTGCGACATGCGAGTCTCCGCCTGCGAAGTTACGTTTAAAGCTTGATGGTGAGGTAAGAGTGGTCAACCGACCTGCGATGACCACATCCTAAGACGCTCAGGCCGAGGGCATGGAAAGGCATGCAAGAGTCTCTTTTGCGATCGCCAAGCTAGAGGTTAAGCCGGGTGATTCGATGCCAAATAAATTCACCAGACCGGGGATCCCATGTGTTGCGGGCCCCGCAATCATGAAATCGGCAGCGGGTTCGTGTGGCCCAGAAATCTTTGGGCGAATCCCAGAGTAGGTGGGCGACAAGGTACCGTCTTGCATGCCAGGCCAGTAGGTACGCACGGCTTCATAAAACCCTTCGCAGCGAGAGGGATCGACGGTGTAATCGACGTGGTCAACCCATTGAACGTCCGGTCCAAACTTTGCTTGTCCACCCAGATCAAGTGTCAGGTGCACGCCCAAGCCTGCATGGTGCGGGGTCGGGTAAATCAGACGCGTAAAAGGTGCGCGACCTTGCAGACTAAAGTAGCTGCCCTTGCATAGGTATTCGGTTGGGATGGATGACGCGGGTATCCCTTTGATTTGGCGTGCCAACGTTGGTGCGTGTAGACCCGAGGCGTTAATCAGCACGTTGCACGAGAGCGCCATGGCCTCGGCTCCACCAAACTGCAAATCAAAACCGCCATCGCTACGCACGCTACCGGAGACAAGTGGGGTATGAAACACACACTGGGCGCCAGCGTTTTCGGCATCGCCCTGGTAGGCCAGCATCAGACCATGGCTGTCGATGATGCCCGTCGAAGGTGAAAGCAGGGCCGCGGTGCAAAATAAGGCAGGTTCAAGTGCCTGTGCCTGAGCTGCAGTGAGCAACTCCATGTCAGCGACACCGTTCACGTGCGCTTTTTTTAGAATTTCAGTGAGTGTCGGGATTTCTTCGTCGCTCGTTGCAACAATGAGTTTTCCCAAACGCTTGTGCTTGACACCGTGCTCAGCGCAGTAGGCGTAAAGCAGATGCCTTCCCTCAACGCAGAGACGCGCTTTGAGGCTGCCTGCGGGGTAATAGATACCCGCGTGAATGACCTCTGAGTTACGCGCGCTGGTGCCGGTGCCGATGCCCTCGGCCGCTTCGACTACCATCACTTCTCGCCCGCTTTGGGCTAGGGCGCGGGCGATGGCTAAGCCGACCACACCTGCACCGACCACAATGCAATCAATATCTGCGCTCATGACTTCGAGTTATTTTTGAAGGTTAGGGGTGAGGTCGTAACCACCTGCGTGGTACACCAAGGGCAAAGCCTCTGAGCGCTCGCAGTGCTCAACTTCGCCAATAAAAATAATATGATCGCCCTCGTCGTAGCGACTGCGGTTGAAACATTCAAACCACGCGGCACAAGGTAGGTCTAGACGGGGTGAGCCGCCCGGGGCTTTGACGACCGGCATATCAGCAAATCGTTCTGCTGGCGTGCCTCGAGTAAAGCGATGAGAAACTCCGAGCTGTTCGTGACTCATGACATGGATCACGTAGCGTTCGCAGTCTTGCATGGTCGCCATGGATGACGAACCGCGCGACAAACTGAACAGCACGAGTGGCGGCTCAAGCGAGACTGAGTTAAAGGAGCTGACAGTCAGCCCAACGGGCGCTTGCCCCGGAAGGCTTGCTGTAATAACTGCTACGCCGGTCGGAAAGCGACCGAGAGTCGCCCGAAAAAAGGCAGAATCAAAAGTTGGTGCAGAGGCTGTCATGTTATGGAGAGATGCGTTCGAGTGCCCAGCTAATGCCAGAGCGTTGGTAGGTAAGGCGGTCGTGCAAACGCGAAGGGCGTCCTTGCCAAAATTCAAAATACTCAGGCGCCAAACGATAGCCACCCCAGTGGGGTGGGCGCGGCGGTTGCTCACCATATTTTTGTTGTACCGCAGCCGTGTTGGCTTCGAGCGCAGCAAGTGTCGTGGGTTGGCTTTGTGCCGAGACCCAAGCCCCTAGACGCGAACCCAGCGGGCGGCTGTGAAAATATTCGTCAGACTCTTGCGCAGACACTTTGTCGATCAGTCCGTTAATGCGAACTTGGCGTTCAAGTGGTTGCCAAAAAAAGTTCAGACTGGCCCAAGGCTGCGCCGCCAAATCCTGACCCTTGCGCGAGTTGTAGTTGGTGTAGAACACAAAGCCAGACTCGTCAAAACCCTTGAGCAGAACGATTCTCGCTGAGGGGCGCCCCTGTGCGTCAGCTGTAGCCAGGGTCATGGCGTTGGGTTCAGTAACGTTTTGCTCGAGCGCCTGCTCGAACCACAGGCCAAACTGCTCATAGGGAGAGGCTTTGGCATCCTGCTCAAGAAGGGTCCCTTTTTCGTAGCTTTGCCGCAGATCTGCGATCGACATGATTAATCCAGGTGAGGTAGATCAAAAAAGCGCCCAACGGGTGCTCAAGCCTCAGTGTAACGTGGGCAACCAACTCTCGGCGTAAGGGATTACTGGCGATTACTGGCTGCTGAGATTGACGCTCCGGTGGCGCTTGCTGTGATTGCCGCTACTGCACTGTTGCGAGTGTGACTACTGTTGCTGCTGTTCGGTTTGATCACGCTGCTGTCGGCGCTGCCTCAGGCGCTCGGTCAAGTTGGCGAGATGTTGGTCGCAAATCCCCGCCGCCTCGAGCGATACGGCAGTTTGTGTCACGTAATCGAAGCACGAGCCATAGGTGCCATGGGCTCGACAGATAATCTCAACTAAGTCATCCTCAGGGGGTTGTTTGACATAGGCAGGGCCTCGGCGATCGATGACAAAGGCCATTGCTGTGACTGCGCCCTGAGAGGTTGCACAGGTGAGCCAACTTGGTAGGTAAGCGCCGGTTCCCATTTCGCGTTTCCAGACCGCATCGAAGGTCTGTTCGACGTTTTGGCTAGGGATCTTGAACACCATGCCCTGACAGGTGCCGGTTTGTTCTAGCCCAAAGACGAGTCCGGGAGTTTCAGGGGTGCCACGATTGATGCGTGACCAGAGGCACAACGAGCGGTGATAACCGTCGAGAGTCGCCGCGCGTTGTTCGGCAAACTCAAATTCGGGTCGCCAAATCAGCGAGCCGTAGCCAAAAATCCAAAGATCTTGCCCCGGTCGCCAGTTGCTCAGTGCTTCATTCAGCGAAGCTTGCCGTTCTTGTTCGGTCCAGCGAACAAACGTGCTGGCTAAGGGGGGAGCTGGGTGCGCTAAGGACATAAGTGTTAATTGGGCGTTGGCGGTGGGGGCGGGCGTGGTCCTGTTGTGCTGCTGTTTGGCAGTTCGGCATCGCGGGTAAACCAGCGCCCTGCGCCAAGCGCCGTGGCGGTAATCCAAAACAATGGCATGACGCCACCCATGACGGTACCCAAGGCTCCAAAGGCAAGTGGTAAGGTGACCTGACAGCCGTTAATCAACGCCATGCGCAAACCGAACGCTTCGCCCGCGCGACCGGGCGGAGCATATTGCTGCAAGAGGGCCAAAATCCCCGGTTGAGTCGAGCCTAGGGCTAACCCAAGTACAAAAGACATCGACATCAAAATCCACACTTGCGACAAGAACGGGTAGAGTAAAAAGTTGATGCCCGCAGCGACCAAAGCAGCATGAATCAGTTGCCAAGGGCGAATGTGGCGTTGAATCCAGGGCAGCACGATGCGAATGACGATCGTGGCGCAGGCAAACGACGCCAAAATGAGCCCGATGGTTGTGGCTGACAAACCTGCGCTGACGCCAAAAATTGGTACGACAAAGCCGTGCGTATCCCAGGCACTTGAAAGCAGCATGTTCGCGATAAACACCCTGCGTAGTTCTTTGCTGGCAAATAGGTCGGTGACGCTGCGTTTGACTTGAGTGGCTGGAAGCTTGACATGTGAGTTGACGAGGTAGCGCTTCATGCGCATGACACCCATAAAGCAGAGGATCGGTGACAGCGCTAACAGCGCAAAAACGCTTCGGTGCCCAAGATAGTCGATCGAGATTCCGGCGATCAGCGGGCCGACCAGCCCAGAGGTGGCCATTGCTAAGGAGAGCCATGAAAAATTGCGTAGGCGTTCTTCGCCAGTGCTTTGACCCATTTGGCGCTGCACTGCAATTTGAAAGATCATATGACCTGAGCCAATCAACACTGCCGCAATCATCAGAGAGGGTAGGCTTTGCCAGGCGAAGGGCACCAAGGCCCCGACAATGACCATGATCGCGCTCGCCCGCATGGGTTTGAAGGGCCCGATCACATCAATTAAGCGACCGGCTTTCACCGAACAGAGCATCGGCAAAAGCGCAAACACTGCGATCAGTATGCCCACCTCAAGTGTCGAGCGCCCGAGTTTGAGTGCAGTGAGCGTTACGGCGACTCGGCCTCCCGAAATCGCAATGTGCACTAGCATGATCAACAGACACAGGACCCCCGCGCTGGCAAAAGCAGACGGTAGCGATTGGGGCGAAGGTTGGGGGGGCGACATGCTCACAGTATTAAGGGTAAATTGTGTTCCTCTCTCGCGCTCTTGTCGAGCGCGCCGTGCGGTTTTTTGGGTAGATCATGCAAAAAGACCTCGTAACAGAGCAATTGAGCCACACTTCTGACGCTGAGCGCCGCTTCGGCGGGCTAGAGCGTCTGTACGGTGCGCACAGCGGTATTGCGCTGCAACAAGCTCATGTCGCCGTCGTTGGCATTGGCGGCGTAGGCTCTTGGGCTGCAGAAGCGTTGGCTCGAAGCGGTATCGGAGCTCTCACCTTGATCGACCTTGATCATGTTGCCGAATCCAACATTAACCGGCAGGTGCACGCGCTGACTGAGACCTTGGGTCAGTCAAAGATTGAGGCGATGGCTCAAAGAATTCAAAGTATTCATCCGGGTTGTCGCCTGACCTTGGTAGATGATTTTTTAACGCCTGAGAATGTCGAGCAGGTGCTGCCCGCTGAGCTGAATATGGTGCTTGACTGTACCGATCAAGTTGCTGCGAAGATCGCGATGGTGCTGCAGTCTCGGGCACGCCAGCAAGCCTTGATCGTGTGCGGAGGAGCTGGCGGAAAAACCAATGCATTGGCTTTGCAGGCAGGCGACCTCGCTCAGGCAACGCATGACGCCTTGTTAGCGCGAATGCGCAATATCTTAAGACGCGACCATCGCTTTGCGCGCGCCGCCAACGCCGCTGGCAAAGCGCTTAAACGTGTGCCTAAAATGGGGGTGCGAGTGCTTTGGGTTGACCAACCCACCCGGCTGCCTGAAGTCTGGCAGCAACCGGCAGAGGGGAATGCATTGCAAGGGCTGTCTTGCGCTGGGTATGGTTCAACGGTTACTGTCACAGCAGCGATGGGATTTGCAGCCGCGGCAGAAGCAGTGAATACTATTCTGCAGGCGCAGACGGCGGCCGAGCCCAAACAATAAATCACAAATAACGATAACGACATGACTCAACGTAAAGCATTAGCAAAAATTTTATCGATGGCAGATTTTGAACGCGAAGCCGAAAAGCGCCTGCCGCGTCCGATTTTTGGCTATGTTTCGGGGGCCTGCGAAGACTGTCATTCGTTGCAGTCGAATCGCGATGTGTTTGCAGAATACGAATTCATTCCACAGACGCTAGTGGATGTTTCAAATCGCAGCCAGCAGGTTGAAATTTTTGGCAAGACGTACGACGCTCCCTTTGGCATGGCACCGATGGGGATCACCGCGATGTCGGCGTATCGTGGTGACATTGTCTTGGCAGAAGCGGCGAAGCAAGCCAATATCCCAATGATTATGAGCGGCTCGTCCTTGATCAAAATGGAAGAGCTCGTTGAGCGTGCCCCAGATGCGTGGTTTCAGGCTTATTTACATGGCAAGACCGAAGACATTGCACCCTTAATCGATCGGGTCGATGCGGCCGGTTTCAAAACCCTTGTGGTGACGGTTGATACACCTGCATCATCGAATCGTGAGAACAACGTTCGTACCGGCTTTTCGACGCCGTTACAACCGAACTTGCGCTTAGCTTGGCAAGGTGTGACGCATCCGCGTTGGTTGTTCGGCACGTTACTCAAAACGCTGTGGCATCACGGAATGCCTCACTTTGAGAACTCGTTTGCGACACGCGGCGCTCCCATCATTTCAGCAAATGTAGCGCGCGATTTCTCGGCGCGCGGACAATTAAGTTGGGATCACGTGCGCGACATTCGTAAGCGCTGGAAGGGCCCTTTAGTCATCAAAGGCATTTTGCACCCCAACGATGCGGCACTTGCCAGGCAGTACGGCATGGACGGCGTGATCGTCTCAAACCATGGCGGCCGGCAATTGGATGGAGCCGTCGCGCCATTGCGTGTCTTGCCACAAATTGTTGAACAGTTCAAAGACGGCCCGGTCATGCTCGATAGCGGCGTGCGTCGTGGCACCGACATGATGAAGGCCATGGCGTTGGGCGCTCGCAGTGTGTTTTTGGGACGACCCTTTAACTACGCTGCGGCGGTCGGTGGCCCCGAGGGTGTTGCCCACGGAATTTCACTGCTGCAGCAAGAAGTGTTGCGTAACATGGCAATGATGGGCATCAACAGGTTGAGTGAATTGACACCAGAGTCGCTGCTGTATGTGGGGCGCTCGGCTCGTTAGAATGTCGTGCGCGAATAAAAACGCGCGCGGTTTTCGAAGACCGGCAGCAGGTCAATCATTCGAGAAATATAGCCTCTAACAAAAAAAGATAAATTTAAACTCTCAAATATCAAGCAAGTCGAGTATTACTTATTTTAATTTTCACAGATTCACCACACTCTACCGGAGCAGTCATAGATCGGAAGAGCACACGTCTGAACTCCAGTCACGCCAATGTATCTC
>CALCPT010000101.1 GCA_937897265.1 uncultured Alcaligenaceae bacterium | reverse complement strand
AAACTCTTTTTCGGTTGTAATGGTCGGTACCAAGCCCTGCTTTGACAAATCGGCGATCATTTCTGGCCGACTTAACACCTCAAGCGCCGCCACATGCAACGCATTGCGTGCCTGCTCTGGCGTACCCGCAGGGGCCATCAACCCATACCAATAATCCATATCAAAGCCTGGGATACCGGCCTCGATAAACGTGGGCACGTCAGGCATCGCCGACGAGCGCTGCTTACCAGTCAACGCAATCGCTTTAAGTTGACCCGAGCGCACGATCCCGGCCACAGCGGGCAAGGGGGCAAAAAGCACCATGTCACGCTGCTGGCCTAGCATGTCAGCGGTCACGGCGCCCGTCCCTTTGTAAGGGACGTGTGTGAGTTTGATTTTGGTCTCAAAAATAAACAGCTCGGCCGCCATGTGGGCACCTGAACCGGTACCCGCTGAACCAAAGTTAATTTTCCCTGGATTTTCTTTCGCCAATCTAACAAGGTCTGAGGCTACCTTGATTTGTGAAGACGGATGCACCACCAGCACCATAGGGGCAGCCGCCAAGGCTGTGACAGCCACAAAATCACGTTCAACGTTGTAGGCAAGCTTTGGGTAAATGCTTGGATTGACACCGATTTCAGAAACCGAACCCACCAATAGCGTTTTGCCGTCGGGGTTCGCACGGGCAACGAACTGCGCGCCAATCGCCCCTGCAGCACCGGGGCGATTTTCAATGACAGCTGTTACGCCCAGCTTATCTGCCACCTTAGGCATCACCATGCGGGTGAGCACGTCTGTGCCGCCACCTGGCGCAAAAGGGATCACGACATTAAGCGGTTTGTCATTGGGCGACTGCGCATAGGTCGCAGGCAACGCGCTAAGCGTCGCCAGCGCCATGAGGGTAAAGACGCCCTTCAAACAGGATTTAAGGGGGTTGGGCATGCGGGTCTCCGATAATTGCAGCTCGTCAACCCACAGGTTAAGCGAGTGTCGATTCGTTATGATTGCCTTCAATATTAACAAGAAGCGCAAAGAAACTGATCACTCAGACGTTGGTGTCAGCGGCGGATCGCTCGGCCGGCGTTTGAGTGGGGCGCCGTCAGGTACGCCTAGGTACGCGCTTTGGTAAGCTCTGTTTTTAGCGCCGCTTTAAACGGCTTTACGGCTTGGCCGGCTTTACCTCAGGATGATCTCCGCAATGACTCTGCCTTATCAACACTTGCCACACGTACAGGCCGCTCAAGGGTTTTCACACTTTGAGGGGATTCAGGTGCTAGACCTTAGTACTTCGGTCGCCGGCCCCTACGCGACTCAACTGCTGGCTGATTTTGGTGCCACTGTGCTCAAAATTGAAAAGCCGGGCACCGGCGACGACGCACGTCAATGGGGCCCGCCTTTTTTGAATGGCGCCTCGCTTTGGTTTTTAAGCGTCAATCGCAACAAACAAAGCATGGCGCTCGATATCAGCCAACCCGAAGGCCTTGAGCTCTTGCTGTCATTGCTCGAAACCACGGATGTCCTCGTACTCAACATGACGCCACGTGTACAAGAAAAGTTAGGCTTGAATTTTGCCAAGCTGCAAGAACGGTTTCCGCGCTTAATTCATGCCAGCCTGACAGGTTTTGGTTTAACCGGTAGCCGCAGCGATCACCCCTGCTACGACTTGATTGCTGAAGGCTACTCAGGGATTATGGATCTGACTGGCGAAAGCGAAAACGACCCTCAAAAAGTGGGCACCCCCGCAGCCGATATGCTCGCTGGGCAGGACTTGGCCATGGCCGTCATGGCGGCTATTCATGGCCGCGCACGCACGGGCAAGGGCTCGAGCATCGACATCTCGATGCTGTCCACCATGACGCGCTTTACCGCACCCCGCGTAGTAGCCTATCTAGGGTCTGATGAGGTGCCACGTCGCTCGGGGGGCAAAGACTCGGTGATCGCCATTTATCAGGTGTTCAACACGGCCGACTCACAGCTCTCACTTGGCCTAGGTAACGATGCCATCTGGAAACGCTTCTGGCAGGCGGTCGGCGACCCGGCCTTCGCTGAAAAGCCCGAATACGCCGGCAATGCGGGGCGCCGCAACCATCGGCCCGCCATTGTGGCCCGTATTTCAGAAGTGCTGGTCACCAAACCGCGCGATGAATGGCTCGCGCTATTCGCCAAGAATCGGATCCCCGCAGGCCCCATCAACCGGGTGGACGAGGTCACAAAAGACCAAGATCTTTTAACTAAAGAATTTTTTTATAAAAGTGATTCAGGCTATGGCGAGGTACCCCAAGTGGGGCTAGGCATTACTATCGATGGCGAGCATCACGTCCACCGTAAAGCGCCGCCAACGCTAGGAGAAGACACCGAAGCGATTTTGCGCGAACGGCTCAAGCTAAGCCCAGCTCAAATCAAACAGCTGCAGCAGGCCAACATCGTGAATGAATAGCTTAGGTGCTCTTCCCTCTGCAGGCTGGGCTTGTCTAGCTACAATGACTAACCTGCTAACGGCCCAGCGCGCTAGTAAAATTTGCGGTACAAAAATTCGCACGATCAAAACTGCCTAAGACGATTGTCCAAAGACAATTGTCGAGACAGTCAAATAAAAACTTACTGACAAATAACGAGACTTTTATGACATTCGACGAAATCTTATACGAAGAAGACGGCCCAATTGGCACGATTACGATCAATCGTCCCCACGACGGCAACATGTTCACACCAAAAATGTGCCACGAGATTCGCGACTGTATCAACGAGATTCGCCGCGAAACCCGCACTCGCGTGATCGTCTTAACAGGCGCTGGCGATCGCTTCTTTTGTATTGGTGGGCGCAAAGAAGGCATGGAAGACACTAAGCTCTATGCCGGCGTGTTACCGACCCTTGAAATGTACGAAAGCATCGACCGCCTGCAAAAACCCGTCATCGCCTCAGTCAACGGTTTTGCCGTTGGTGGTGGCAATGTTTTGCAAATGGTGTGCGACGTAACGATTGCCTCAGATACCGCCACCTTCAGACAAGTCGGCCCAATGATGGGCAGCTTCGATGCCGGCTACGGCACTTGGTATCTTGAAGATTTAGTCGGTAAAAAACGCGCGAAAGAAATGTGGTTTTCAAATCCCAAGATCCCAGCGAAGCAAGCGCTTGAAATGGGCCTGATCAATCGCGTTGTGCCCGCAGCCGAGTTACGTGCCGAAACCCGTAAGTGGGCGCTTGAGATCGCCGATCGCGGTGCGTTTGCTTTAGCGTCGGTCAAAGCCGCGTTTAACGCACGTCATGGCGGCGTCAGTGGCCTGTCGCGTATGGCACACGATCTGCTACTGCGTGGCTATCTCGACACCAAAGAACACGATGAGCTTTCAGCGTCGTTTGCTGAACGTCGCAAACCTGATTCGTCTACTTTTGGACACTAGGCTCTGTATTTCAGGCGAAGGGCCTTCTGCTTTAACCACTAGGCTCTTTAGTTCAGTCACAAGGCCTCTTACTTTGGCCAACAAGCTTTCTCTATACCGCGCTTAGGTTTTCGAACATGATGTTGACTCTGCATGATCCACAAAAGACCCGTGAAAACTATGCCTCGGGGGCTTGGCACGCCGACACCATGTTCGGCCTACTACAACAGCACGCGCAAGCGCGCCCACACAGCATTGCACTACGCGACTTGTTCACAACGCTAACCTGGTCGCAAGTCTTACAAGCGGTTGAGGAGCTTGCCTTAGACCTGCATCAAGCAGGCTTAAGTGCCGGTGACCGTGTCGCGATCTGGCTGCCTAGCCGCGTTGAAAGCGTGCTTGTGTTTATGGCCTGTTCACGTAACGGCTATGTGTGCTGCCCGTCGCTTCATCAAAGCTACACTTCTGGCGAAATCATTACGCTGCTTAAGCGCATCCGTTGCAAAGCGTTTTTTACAACCCCCGGCTATGGCTCTGATGCGACCACGCATCCCATCACTAACTTGCTGGGCGAGGTGCCCACGTTAATCCGAACGTGTTTGTATGGCGCGACCTTTGCCGATGCCACCCAAACGATTGAACATCAAACACCAGAGCATCAGCTAGTGGTAGAGGCGACCTCTGAGCGTCGCTTGCCCCCTGCGGCCACCAACCCCGATAAAATCGTTTACTTAGCCTTCACCTCGGGCACTACGGGCTTGCCAAAAGGGGTGATGCACAGCGACAACACCTTACTGGCCAATGGTCGCATGATGGTGCGCGACTGGCACCACGATCAAGACTCAATTCTTGTCACGCTCAGCCCCTTGAGCCATCACATCGGCACGGTCGCGATCGAGCAATGGCTTGCGGCAGGCTTGCAACTTGTGATCCATAACTTCGCGGCCGGTAAATCCGCACTTGACTGGATCATCGAAAGCCAAGGGACTTATGTCATGGGTGTGCCGACACATGCCATGGATATTCTTGAAGATTTTCGCCGTCGTGGTTTGACTGCGATGGGCAAGGTGACATCGTTTTATATGGCTGGCTCGCCAATTCCACGCGAAGTCGCTGAACAATTTTTGCGAATTGGCGTCAAGCCACAAAACGTCTACGGCATGACCGAAAACGGCTCGCATCAATACACCTTACCTAGCGATCCTACCAATACGATTGTGGCAACGTGCGGGCGCGCCGCACAAGGCTACGAAGTACGAATTTTTGATGCCGAACATCCCGACAACGAGGTCGCGCAAGGTCAGGTCGGTGAAATTGGCGGGCGCGGTGGCTTGCTAATGCTCGGCTATTTTGACGATCAAACCGCGACTGAAAACTCTTTTAACCGCTCTGGTTGGTTTATGAGTGGCGATCTTGGGGTATTTGACGAACAAGGCTGCCTGCAAATTGTTGGGCGTAAAAAAGATTTAATTATTCGTGGCGGGCACAATATCCACCCAGCTCGCATCGAAGACTTGACCCACAGACACCCAGATGTCGTGAAGGCTGCTGTGTTTCCGATTGCCGATGATCGCTTAGGCGAGCGCGTCTGTCTTTCGATTTTGCAACGGGCAGGCGCAGCGATTGACCCTCAGCAAGTTTTGCAGCACTTGCACGAGGTCGGTTTATCAAAATACGACATGCCTGAATACTTTATTGTGCTGCCCGCCTTTCCACTCACGGCCAGCGGCAAGATTTTAAAACGCGAACTCATCGAGATGACTAAGCGGGGAGACATCAAGCCCTCACCAGTTCGTTGGAAAGCACCGAGCTAATCGCTAAGACTTTTAACCACCATAACATCACTCTCTTTTATTACGCCGCGTAGCATTTGACCTGACATACATCGCGAGTGCGGCCACCGAGCCTAGTTATCACAACAGACCTTAAACTATTACCACGTTGATCCAACATCAAAGGCAGTCGAACATGGCAGTAGAACTTTCCATTGACCAGGGCTTGGCCCATCTGCATCTCAATCGCCCCAAGGCGCTCAACGCCTTAAGCTTTGGGATCTTGCAAGACCTGAACAACACACTTGCTCAAATTGAGCAAGCGATCGAGCAGCAACAAGTCCGCGGCTTGGTAATTACCGGCGCGGGCGAAAAATCGTTCTGCGCCGGAGCCGACATCCCTGAACTGCTTGGACGAACTCTTGTGCAGCAACACGAAGGCGCGCGTCTCGGGCAAGAGGCCTTTAATCGAATCAGCGCTCTGCGTATCCCGTCAGTCGCGGTGATTCATGGCTATGCCTTTGGTGGTGGCCTTGAACTGGCGCTCTCTTGCACCTTTCGTATCGCCACCGCGCGTGCCAAGATGGGCTTGCCAGAAATCAAACTCGGCTTAATCCCAGGCTACGGTGGTACACAACGTTTACCCCGCTTGATCGGCGAAGGGCGCGCACTCGACATCATTTTGTCAGGGCGCACAGTCGAAGCCACTGAGGCAGAACGTATTGGCTTAGTCACCCGCTTGGTCGACGAGGGCAATCCTTACGCCCTTGGCACCGAGTTTTTAACACCTTATCTTAAGCATGGACTCTTGGCACTTGAGATGGCGCGCCAGGCGATTTCGCGGGGTGTGCAAACAACCCTCGAACAAGGTCTAAAAATTGAGCGTGATCTATCAACGTTAATTTTTCAAACTGCAGACGCGAGCGAAGGCATGACCGCATTTGTTGAAAAACGCCCAGCCACATTTAAGGATCATTAAGGCGTTGACTCAAAGCTAGATGGTGTTCGCGGGGCGCATTGTTACCCTCGATCCACTACTTGAGCGCCGCGTCCCACTTGCGAACCTAGACTCACTTTTATCTACGATCTCTTCAGGCAAAACATGAGCACTTCATCAAACAAAGGCTGCATTATCGTCACAGGCGCAAGTCGCGGCATCGGCGCTGCGATCGCGCTTGGTTTGGCGCAAGCGGGCTACGCGGTTGGCTGCCTGTCACGCTCGGGCGAAACGCCCCAAATCACTGGCGCCACAACAGAGCTCGCCAAACAATGGTTCAGTACTAAATGCGATGTCAGTCGCCCTGAGCAATTAGCGGCAGCATTTGCTGACGTTGCACAACGTTCAGGCCAGCCCCTAGTTGGGCTCGTCAATAACGCGGGCATTCACTCGCAAGATCGTGTGCAAGACATTGCTGAACAAGAGTTCAAAAACGTGATGGATGTCAATGCCTACTCCGTGTTGGCCGCGAGTCAAACCATCTACCCACACCTGCTAGACAACAAAGGCGGCATGATCGTCAATATCGGTTCGTTTTACGACAAGCTTGGCGTCAAACAGCACCTCACCTACTGCGCCACGAAAGCGGCTGTGGCCGCGATGACACGCTGCATGGCGGTCGAATGGGCATCTAAGGGCATTCGGGTACTGAACGTTGCCCCCGGCTTTGTGATGACAGACTTCAACCGCGAGATGATTCAAAAAGGGCCTCTCGCTGAATACTTAGCAAAGCGCATTCCCTCAGGCGTAGCCGGCGAAGCACAAGATATCGGCAATCTCGTGACATCACTATTTGTCTTAAATTCACCTTATATGACGGGCGAAACCATCTATATTGATGGCGCGCACGGCATGTTGCAGTAGTCGCTCACGGAGTCAAAAATGAACGTATTAGAACGACTAGATGCTGCGCAGCCTTGGACGCAAGAAGAAACCATGCTGCTCGATTCAGTCAAACAACTGGCAGCCGAAAAAATTGGCTATCAAAATCCCAGGCAGCCCAACCATTATATCGGGCTTGCCACTCATCCTTTTGCTTTTTGTCCTTCTAGATCGGAAGAGCACACGTCTGAACT
>CALCPT010000100.1 GCA_937897265.1 uncultured Alcaligenaceae bacterium | reverse complement strand
AAAATCCCAGACGGCTTTTGGTTAATTGCTAGTAGTTTTTGTGTTCTGTACTTTTTTCGCTCAGTGAATCGCCCCAGACAACATTTAATAATGATTTATTTGATGCTAGTGGCAAGCATTGTGGTCTTTGGCAACCATCTTGAAAACGAGACGAGATTGTATATGCCTCTTTTTCCAATTTTTGCTTTCATCATGGCTGGGCCGCTCTTAGCAAAAAGTCTGAAAGGGCAATCGACTTAGCGGCTTGTCGGGCCGGGCTGAATCAATTTTTGCGCGAGGGCGTTTAGACCTTGCCCAATTAAACCGGCAGCATGGTCTGAGATGTGATCGGTGTAGCTATACATGAGCCGACCTTCCTTAAATGTTGCGCAGCGCTCGCCCACTGCGTCGCAGACAAAGGGCGCGGTATCGAAGATCGATATAGCGCCTGGATATTTCCGCTTTAGACTTTCAAAAAGATCGCGATAACGAGCGGTAATTTCAGCGTGCCTTGCAGTGGTGACCGAACAGCGCGCATTGGTTTTAGTGATCGCTTGATTAAGCCATTTAAACCCTGTGTCACGTACTAAGCAGTCCTCGGGATTTGCCAAGGTGGGATTGTCAAGCACGAGAATAATTTTTTTTCCGCCTGTTACGAGTTGCTGAATCGAGCGATCGATCTCTTTCAATACTGTTTCAAAATTGCTGGCCAGCATAAGGGCGTCTTCGTTGTATCCGCGTGGCGTCAGCAGGGTGCGCGCCCCGTTTACGATTGCCACAACTTTGATGTCTTTATTGTTGTTCAATGCTTGAATACTCAGTGCTAAGGCCTTTTCATCTCGGTCCTTGATTGGACTATCCGAGAATGCAGGCGTGACGCCGTTGATTGACAGCCAACGCCCCATAGGCGCTGATGTTCTGATCAAGCCCGGTAGCAACGCCAGGGCTTTGCTGTCTCCAATCATCGCGAAGTGGGGTGTTTCGCGAGGGTCGCTTAAGCAGTGATAAACGTCGGGGATATTTTCTTTAGCTAAGCCGCATTGATCGCTCATCGCAATGCCAATGCCGCCATCGGTTGCCGTTGCTTTTAATCGCTGCCCGTTCAATTCAACTGGCCGGGTACTGACCCCCTTATCCATGACAATTAGGGTGCCTAAGACCCCTAAGCACAACATGGCGCCTAACAGAGCTATGATTTTTTCTCGTACTTGTGTCTCTTTGCGAAAGCGCTTTTCAATGCCTTGATACGTGATCCACGCAAGTACTATCGATACGATCATCAGGCAAAGGCGAATCGTCCAGTGAGGGGTATCGCTTTGCGCGATCCGAGCAAACGTCAACAGAGGCCAGTGCCAAAGGTATAGCGGGAAACTGATCAAACCAAACCAGACGAATACAGGGTTTTTGAAGATAAATGCATTTAGATTTGAAGCTTGACCGCTATGAATCAAGCAAACTGCACTCAGTATCGGCAGCAAAGCCCAATAGCCAGGAAACACTTTCGTCTGATTAATCAGTAACACCGAACTCACCAAGAGCACCACACCTACAATCGCGGTCAGGTGACAAAAGCGTTTGTTGTTCAACCAATTTTTTTGTAACGATTGAATTAGGCTAGAGTGGAAGGCAACTTTTGCGTTGGTCAGGTAGGCTAAGAGCGAGCCCGCCAAAAGCTCCCAGCAGCGGGCTTGAGGTAAATAAAAGGCCGAGACTGCATTAGTTCGCAACAGCCAGAGATTGACTGCGAAGGATATCGCCGCTAAGGCAATGATTAAAAATAAGGCGTTGGCTCTGAATCTGAAAATAATCCATACGATGATGGGCCATATAAGATAAAACTGTTCTTCAATGCCTAGACTCCAAAGATGCAAGAGTGGTTTGACCTCTGCGGCAGCATCAAAATAGCCAGATTCAAGCCATAGCAAAAAATTCGAGATAAATAGTGCGGCGCCTTGAGTGTGCTTAGCTAATTGCTGATACTCGTTTTGCCACAATAGGAGCCATCCAA
>CALCPT010000099.1 GCA_937897265.1 uncultured Alcaligenaceae bacterium | reverse complement strand
CGGCATTGTGCCCTGCCGGCAAGGAACAATCTTCAATACTCGGCGCTGATAGTTTCAGTTGTTCGCACAGAAAATCAAGTCGATCACTGAGTTGCGCCGCGCGACCGCCAAAAAGAAGAGGAGGAAGTGCCGTAGGTGTCTTACGTGTGACCATGTTGCATTATTTGGGTTGAATTTGCACAAACTGCGTCATTGCAAACTGAGCACTTGTGCGATTATTGCACCAATTAGCGTATCTTGCAGTACATTTCAACGTTTCGTGTCGTTCATTTTTCTTGTGGCCTTGTCTCTTCATTCGCAATACTGCTTGGCTCGTTGTCACACTCATGACGAACAACAGCTACGTGCACAGCAAGGTGACTCTACAGATCAATCGGGACAACTGCCACCACGGTCATAATAAGAACATTCGTCAATAACACTCACTCATGACCACACGTTTAATCCCGTTTGTAGCGCCTCGTCACAACATGACAAAGCTCGGTTTGGCGAAAGCCATTTTCTTCGCGCTATTCGCGCTCGCACTTCAGTTGGGCTCTTTTTACTCAGGCAAAGTCAATGTCTATCATGTTGATATCTATGCAATGCCGATCGCGCTTTGGAGCGCCATTCTTTTTTTTGCAGGGCCGCAATACTGGCCGGTGTTGTTAGTCACAAGTTTTTTTGGCCTCGCAGCCTTTGCCACGCCATGGATTGTCGCGGCCACTTACTCAGCCGCACTTACACTGATTACCTTCATCGTTGTTTCTCTTGATCGGTCTTTTTACAAACGACCTCTCGCGATCGAAACGTTATCTGACATTCTAAGAATCGCACTGTGTTCAGTCGCGGTTGGAATCGGTGCCACTTTAATATTGTTGATAGGCAAACTCACCTCAGGCGATGACGCCTCAAGCATCACACTACAAAGGTGGCTGTTCGTCTTCGAGCGGGCAACACTGCGCTGTTTTCTAGTTTTTCCCTTACTCATTATCTGGAGCGTGCTACCAAAGCATTGGGTCACAAAAGACAACGGTTTAAAACTACTTTTTTTTATGACGATCTGGAGCATCGTTGCGTTCATGATGTTTTTCGCACCCCAGGCCGAGGCAAGTCATCTTTTTTCACGAGGCTACTTTATCTTTGTTCTCACGCCTTTTGTGGGCTTGTATCTAGGCGCGCACGGCGTCACGCTCTCGACAGCCCTCATCTACATTTTTGCGATGTGGGCTTCATTCTCAACGACCGGCGGGTTTTATGAATCAGGCAAAATTGATTTTTTTCAATTGCGCATTTTTCTGGCCTGCCACGCCGTTACCGGCTTAGTCACAATCATCGTCATTGAATTGCTCAAAAAGCAAAAAGAGCGGTACACCACCACCGAAGCGGTCTTTCGGCAGGTGATTGACGCAATCCCAATCCCAATTGCCGTGATGACTCAGGAAGCCGAGCCAGAACGCTTAGCGGCTGACACTCGGATGGACTTTGTCAATTTAAGCTTTACTCACCAAACGGGTTACACCAGCGCAGAACTGCCCGACCTGAGCACTTGGTGGCGCCTAGCGTACCCAGACGAAGCGTATCGCAATAGTATGGTTGAAGAACGAGCGAATTTTTTTTCTACCAACCCTTACGCTCCCTCAACAATAGAATCCTGGGTCACCTGCCGCGATGGTTCAAAAAAATTAATTAGTTGGAATTCTTTTAGTACGAAAGGTCGCACTTTCTCGCTCGGTCAGGATTTGACCCAAATTCATCACCAACAAAATAGTTTAAAAATCGCAGCCAGCTTGTATCAGGCGATTGGAGCAATGGTCGCCATCACCGATCAAGACAATAAGATTATTGCCGTGAATCCTGCCTTTCTCGCTGAGATTGGCTTGACCGAACAAGAGTTGCTTGGGCATGGAATCACCTCTTTCGTCTCGTTGCGTTCTGAGAGCGACTCGTTTAAGAACATCTGGGAGCAACTGAATCATCACGATCATTTCGAGGGCGAAATCCAAATTCACCCTAAACACAGTCAAACGCCTGCCGTACGCCACCTGTCCATCTACACAACCCCAAGCGAAAACTCTGAAGCTGCCCAGCGCGTTTGGCTTTTTTCACATTCAAACGATGCAAAAAAGGCTCGCGCGCAAACACAACGACAAGCGCAATACGATCCGCTCACGGGGTTAGCAAACCGAAGGCTGCTGACCAATCGCCTTGAAGCGGCCATTGATCGCGCTTCAAAAAATCAATCAAAATTTTGCCTCATCTTCATTGACCTTGACGACTTTAAAGATATTAATGACACGCGTGGACACGACGTTGGCGATGACGTCCTCATTGCCGTTGCCAATCGGCTGCAGCGTCTGCAACGCACCAATGATACGACGGCGCGCCTAGGCGGTGACGAATTTACGTTGATTTACAACGATCTGATCTCTGACAAAAAACTCGAAACCAGGGTCGACTTGCTGCTTAAAGAATTTGAACAACCGTTCAACATCAAGAATACCGTGTATCAAATTTCGATTAGCGTTGGCGTTGCTCAATATCCGCGTGATGGTCAAACGAGCAGAGAAATTTTGATGCATGCCGACCAGGCAATGTATGCCGCGAAACGAGACGGAAAGGGGCGCCATAAGCTCTTTGATCCTGCGTTTCAACGTCAAGCAAACGAAAAGCAACAAATCATTTCCGAGATCAGGCAGGCACTTGAAAAACAAGAGTTTGAGCTCTATTTTCAACCTATATTTGCGCTACACAACCAACAAATTATTAAGAGCGAAGCCTTGTTGAGGTGGAATTTTCCTGAGCAGGCCTTGCGTATGCCGGCAAGTTTTTTAGAACATGCAGAGACCTCAGGTTTGATTTTCCCACTCGGTGATTGGGTGTTTACCGAGGCTGCCCGAGCGTGTCAGCAATTTAATCAAACCAAACCTGGCTTTTCGGTGACGGTCAATGTTTCACCGAGTCAACTGAGTGCGCGCGAAGACCACACTAAGTTATGGGTTCAAGAGCTTGAAGGTCGCGAGCTCGCGCCCGCGCTAGTCACTTTAGAAATCACTGAACACGTGATGCTGCATCCCTCTGCCGTTGTGCGCACACGGATCGATCAGCTTAAAACCGCGGGATTTAAATTCAGCATTGATGATTTTGGCGTAGGCTACTCATCGCTCGCAGTCTTGCAAAATACTCGATTTAATTACCTCAAGATAGATCAGCACTTTGTGTCTACGCTTGACCATAACGCAAAGAGCCAGGCGGTTGTTCGCGCCATCATTGAACTCGCACATGGCATGAATATGCAAGCCATTGCAGAAGGAATCGAGACACAAATGCAGCTAGAGGTGCTACAGCTTCTGAGCTGTGACTTTGGTCAAGGCTATCACTTGTCTCGCCCGATGACGCAGCAACAATTAAACGAGCTGCTATTAGCCACAACGAACGCGACAGACGTCGCGTTAAACTAAGATGATCGACCCAAGCGTGATCAACTTAAATCAACAGAGTTCACGCCACTTCGCGCGCAAACCTAGGGCATGACATTGCGGATTAGCGCTCGCGCATCCCTTGAGTTAAAGCGTAATAGATTGGTCGCATGAGGTAACGTAGCACTGATTGCCGATCGGTAATGATATCTGCATCAAGTGTCATGCCTGGCTCAACGGTCATCACACCAACCTGCTGCCCCAGATGCGTTTTAGAAATATCAATCAGCACTTTAAAGTAAGGGGCTCGCCTTTCATCCATGGTACTAAACGAAGAAATCATGGTGACTTTGCCGGGAATCGTGCCATAACGCATAAAATCGAAGGCACCAAATTTCAAACGTGCCGTCTGGCCGATTTTGACGAAACCAATATCATTGGCGGCAATCTGTACCTCAGCGTGAACCTTGCCGTCTGAAGGCACAAGATTCATCACAGTGGCTGCGGGCGGAACCACCCCACCAACAGTGCGGAATTTTAAATCTTGCACGGTACCGGCAACCGGCGCAACGATGTCAACTCGCTCGAGTCTATCCAGCAGTTTAAGCATCTGGCTTTCAACCTGCGCTAACTCACTGGCGATGCTGTTCAAATCATCAAGATTTTTTCGCTCAAACCGTAAGAGCTCTGACTCTGAGAGATTCAGGTTTTTATTGGCTTCAAGCACCTGCACTCTTGAGACTAATTTCTCTTTTTCAAGATCTGTGCGAATCTTGCGCAACTCTTTATAGATTCGAATATCCTCTTCAAGAACATCGCGTTGCTCTCGCGCCATGGTCAAGGTCAACAATTGCTCTTTGATCAGAATTGAATAACTTGAAGGAATCTTGGTGAAGTCAGGAGTTTGATCACTAATTAAAGCTCGCAGTCTTTGCGCACTTGCCCAGAGCGACCAATAGCGCGCTTCGAGTGTTTTGTACTCTGAGCTTGCCTCAGTTGGATTTAAACGCATCAACAGTTGACCCTGTTGAACGACCTGCCCATCTAAAACATCAATACTAGCGATACGTCCGCCATCAAAGTGCTGGATGACTTTGACGGCCTGAACCGGCACCACAACACCTTTGGCAGTACTCACAACATCCAATTGCGCGAAGCCGGCCCAAATAACGAACGCGACGATTGCAGCCACCACAAGCCATATGATGTGGCGGACCAATTTTGCCGGGGCTGCCTCTTCAAGCAACAACGACTTTGACAAGATCTGATCAGTTGCTTGCCCAAGCGACAGAATGCTTGCTTCGGATTTTTTGGTACCTAATATATTCATGACCTCGACCCATTGCCCGCTGGGGGTGGCTTAAGTAAATCGTTGGGCGCGCCCGTCGCACGCAAATAGCCATTTTCAAACACCATCAAGGTATCGGCCAACCGTATATGCGCAGGCTTATGACTGACAAAAATGACAGTGATTTTTCCTTTGACAGCGGTCAAAAACTCAGCAAATTTTTGATCTGCCACGGGATCAAGGCCAGAAGTGGGCTCATCGAGCAACAAAATGGATGCACCAGCTAAATAGGCTCGCGCCAAGGCAAATTTTCTACGCGTACTGATTGATAAATCTTGTTTATTGTCGCCACTGCGGTACGCGAGCTTGTTCGGCAAGCGTAAAACTTGCTCCAGGCCACCAGCTAACTCAAGCGCCGCCATAATATCGTCATCAGTCGCCTCGGGTCTGACAAGCCGCATATTTTGTGCGATCGTGGCGCGAAACATATGCGACCGATCTTCTGGCATATAGCCAATCCGGCGACGAATCTCGAAGGGCGTTAACTGTCGAATATCAATGCCATCAATCAAAATCGCACCGCCTTGAGGCGGGTACAGGCCAAGCAGCAATTTGAAGAGAGTTGATTTACCGCCGCCGTCGGGGCCAGTGAGTGCAACGCACTGACCGTGTCGAAGTGAAAAATCCACACCCACTAAGGCCGGGTCCGCACTTTGAGCGTAGCGAAACGAGACCTTTGAAAACTCGACTTTTCCCGCCATCAGCCGCGAAACAGCATTGGTGGTGTCGAACCGCTCTCCTTGGATACCCATCAAACCGTCGATTTGCCGCACGGCATTTTTGATATTGTTAAAGCGACGTAAATTTGAAAAGAACATCTGAATCGGCGTGAGTATTCGCCACATCAACATCGTCGAGGCAACTAACGCCCCCGCGCCAATCGACCCAGAAATCACGAGAGGTACGGAAATAGCAATAATCATCAGCGCAGAAAGCATCATGAATAAGTGAGACAACGCGCCAATACGTGCAGCAGTTTTTTCGGCCTGAAACATCAGCATACTGGCCTGCGCTGAAATATCTTTAAAGCGTTTAAACCATATTTGCTCGACGCCACACTCTTTGATTAATCGCATCTTATGAGCAGACTCAGTCAAAAACTCACTGCGGGCGTTCACTGCAACTCCGACACTTTCGCTTTCCCTCGACACCATTGGTTCATAGATCAAGTACAAAAAGGCGTAAGCGGCAATTACCCCAACAAACACTAATAATGCCATTGGGTTGATCAATGCAAGCACAATCAAAAAGACGAGCGTCACTGGCAAATCGAGCATTGTGGCCGCAAGCGGCCCAGCAAACATATCGCGTATCGACTCAAAGCCTTGAAGTCTCGCGGTTTGGGTTCCGACTGAGGCACCTTCTGTATACGCGACGGGCATTTTTAATAACTGACCCGTCACCATTGTCCCAAAAAGAAAATCAATGCGACCAGTCACTAAACTAAGAATCGCAATACGGTAACGTGTAAACAGAAAAGACAGTGCAACCGCAAATGCAGTACCAACACCGAGGTACAACAGTGTATCGGTCGCGCCCGAGGGGATGACCGCGCTATAGATTGCCATCGAAAACAGCGGACTCGTCACCAACAATAAGCCCGCAAATAATTCGGCCACGCCAGACTGTAAAAATTGTGCGCTAAAACGCCTCAACACCACATGAACAGGCTGCCTTTCATTGGCGGAAATATCAACAGGATGAATAAAGTACGCATTCCCGAGCAGTGAAGCATTCGAATGCAGATACGGCTCTTGATCGATCGAGGTGGTGACACGTACCTGCGCACCAACACGGCCTAGCACCACAAAGCTTGAGCCACCAGCAGGTACAAACAAGCAAGGCAACGCGGTCTCTGGAATATCCGCTAGGGAGCAAGGCACCGTAGTCGCTTTAAAGCCCAAGCGCGCCAAGCTATTTAAAAACTCGGATAAATCCATGTTGCCTTCGTAATAGGGCAACACCTCGGCGATTTCGCGCGCTGAATGCCTGGCATTGAGGAGCTTGAGCAAGAGGCTGAAGCAATTTGAAAAATCATTTGCTCCTTTTAAAAACTGCTGAGTCACCGTTGCCTCAATGCGCTGCCAGTGCGTCAAACCTTTATCACTCGTAGCCAGTGAGGCTTGTAATTTATCAAAATAGCTGTCGAAACGTCTGCTAGAACTCGCAACAGCGGCATTCACGTTCGTCGCACCACCTTGCTGAGACTGCCAATCTTCGAGTGTTAGCTCGACGACCTGACCATGCTCTAACGCAATCAAACGATCTGCCAAGACTTGGAACTCTTCGCGCTGCGTCACCATCAAGACCGTGACACGCCCTTTTATCGAACGTAAGAACTCCAGTAATAAGCGATCACCAAGTAAGTCGACTTCAGCATTCGCATCATCGAAGAGCACTAAGTTTGGCCGGCTCGCAAACGCCCTAACAATTGCCAAACGTTGCCGATATCC
>CALCPT010000098.1 GCA_937897265.1 uncultured Alcaligenaceae bacterium | reverse complement strand
GTCACGATGAGTCCTGCACCGGCACGCTGCCCGTAATATTGAGCCATCAAAGCGTTTGGCGTATTTTGATCTACCGCCCTGCTGCGTGTCATAGGCGCCATCACGACGCGATTAGCCAGCTCGATTTCACCTAGTGCATAACGATCAAATAGCAGCATGATTTTCCTTGATTAACTTGTTCACTTTCACTTTCACTTTCACTTTCATTCTATGCCTATCTTGTTTCTACACAGGATTTAAGCTTGTTGTTTCGTTTTCAAACCGTCAATGCTGAACTTACCTGGGCCTGAGGCGGCCAAGACCAGCAAACCACCAATCAAGGCAATATTTTTGAAAAACAGCAACTGCACGACAAAAGCTTGGTCGGCTGGAGCTGCCCAATAAGCGTGAAAAAATATGCTCGCAAAAAGGGTAAACACAGCGAGCACTAAAGCGGCTAGGCGAGTCTGATAGCCGACGAGTAAAGCCACCGCGCCGGCAACTTCAATCACCACAGCCAACGCGGCCGCGATAGTGGGTGCGGGCAAACCGACTGAGCCAATGTAGCCAACAGTGCCAGCAAAGCCACCGAGCTTTGCGATCCCCGCTGGCAAAAACAAGGCGACGATTAACAATCTGCCCAACAAATTTAAGGTGTTTTGATAAGTATTTTTCATTTAATGCTCCATGCTTGTGAAGTGAACGGAAAGCGTTCTGTCCATACACAAACTATACTGTTACATATTTAGTAGATAAACTACTCTTTATAGGATTAACTGTTTCATATTTCGAAACAATGAACAAATTTCAAGAAATCACCACTTTTACCGCTGTTGTGGATGCTGGCAGCTTTGTCAAAGCAGCAGAGCGCCTCAACACGTCTAAGGCCGCGGTCTCAAGGCATCTGTTTGATCTCGAAACGAGATTAGGGGTTCGCTTACTTCATCGCACCACGCGCAAGCTGTCGTTAACGGAAGAAGGCGAGGTCTTTTATGAACGTTGCAAAGAGATCTTAGCGGCCATAGAAAGTGCCGAGAACGAAATCACCTTTCACGCAGAAGATGTCAGCGGTCATATACGAATTAATGCTCCCTTCAGTTTTGGGATCCGTACCTTGGCGCCACTCTGGGGGGCCTTTCATCAAAAATATCCGAAGGTCACTTTGGATGTTGAGTTGTCTGATCGTCTAGTGGATGTCGTCGAGGAAGGTTATGACCTTGCGATCCGTATTGCCGCACTGACAAGCTCGACACTGGTGAGCAAAAAACTGACCGACACGCGCATCGTTTTATGTGCATCACCAAAATATTTAAAAGAACACGGAACCCCTGAAAAGCCGGCGAACTTAATCGACCATCAAGTGATCAATTACAGCTACTGGGCTGGCAAAGACGAGTGGAGTTTTGAGGGGCCTCAGGGTAAAGAAAGCGTGCGCATCAAACCTTTTATGCAAACCAATAATGGCGATACATGCCTAGCGGCGGCACTCGCCCATCAAGGCATTGTTCTTCAACCAAGCTTTATTGTGGGTGAGGCGCTACGGGCAGGCGATTTGATCGAAATCATGCCTCAGTACAAATCAATTGAATTAGGCGTTTATGCTATTTTCCCGACGCGTAAGCATATCGCGCCCAAGGTCAGAGTGTTGATTGATTTTTTAGTCGCGTACTTTTCAAAAAAGATTTAGATCGTCTCTGCAAGCAACTTGGCTGGCAAGACTCAACGCGAACCGTTGGTCGCCCGCGCGATGCCGTCGAACGAGATAAACTCTGAGGTATCAAGTGGACGCCGCTTTTTTTCGCACCGAATTCCGCCGAAATCTGGACTAATTTATGAGAGTTTTTCACGGCTGGAAAATGGCGTTCGCAGCCGCAGGTTTGCAGTTGATACAGGCGATGATGCTGTACCAAGCGTTTGGCGCCTATGTGGCAGTGCTTGCGACAGAGATGGGATGGAGCAAAACGTCACTTTCTGTAGGCGCGGCCATGCTGGCGATGGAAGCAGCATTACTTGGCCCTGCAATAGGCTGGTTTTTAGACCGTTTCGGAGCCAAGGGCATCATCAAAACGGGCATCAGCCTGTTTGGCTTAGGTTTTATCTGTCTGAGCCAAATCGAAACCCTGACGGGCTTTTACGTCAGCATCATCATTTGCGCTCTTGGCATGTCCATGTTCGGGTACTTCCCGCTAAACGTTGCTGTGATTCAGTGGTTCGAAAAGAAAAGAGCGAGAGCGTTATCTGTCGTCGGCCTCGGCTTTGCTGTCGGCGGACTTTTCGTGCCCTTGATCGCCGGTTCTATCGAAATGTTTGGCTGGCGAACCACGGCCCTTTGTAGCGGCATCATCTCCATCATCATTGGTTACCCACTCGCGACTTTATTTCGGCGTCGACCCGAAGATTTTGGCGAAGTCGTCGATGGCATCCACAGCCAAGCGCAAGCTCAATCAAACGGCTCTGCGACTGCAACGACGCCGGAGCCCAGCTTCACTATCGGACAAGCACTAAGAACCAAGGCATTCTGGCTATTAGCGACGGGGCACGCGATCGCGCTCGTCGTTGTGATGACTGTCAACACTCACGCCATTAATCACATGCGAATTTCGATGGGCTACACCATCACGCAGGCATCTCTGTTCATCATGGTCATGACGGGCTCTCAGGTTGCCGGAGTGTTACTAGGCGGATACCTAGGAGACAAGTTCGACAAAAGGCTTGTCGCGGCGTCATGCATGCTGTTACATGCAGGTGCGTTGTTCGTGCTGACGTATGCCACCCATACCCTCGAACTGTTATTTTTCGCTTTAGGTCACGGCTTAGCTTGGGGTACCAGAGGCCCATTCATGCAAGCGATTCGGGCAGACTATTTTGGCAGAAAATCGATCGGAATGATTCTTGGTATATCCGCCTCAATCGCGGCGATTGGACAAACGGTCGGGCCGCTGATCGCCGGTTATCTAGGCGATGTGACTGGCGATTATCAGCTTGGCTTTACGGCGATTTCAGGTATTGCTGTGATTGGCGCCCTTGCCTTCTGGTTCGCTCGGCGACCACAACAACCAAACACCTGAATTCTGTTTTACGCCTCGATTTGTGCGGGGATCTTACCTTGCCGAATCGCCTCAATAAATGCTCGATAGTCCAAGCTGTTTTGCTCGGCATATGCCGAGGCAAATTCCCCGATCGCCTGATCAAAGCTTTTGCTTGTTCCAAGGTAACCAGAAATCATGGCGGGGTCGCCTGAACGCGCATGCGCACGTGCCAAGGCATGCCCACACATTCTTACGTAAAGTCGCAGCGTTTCAAGATCCCAGTCTTCGATGATCGCGGAAAGCTTAAGGTCACGAAGCTGTCGTATGTAAAAATCGCGCCCATTCAGACCTCGCGTCCACCCTAAAAATACATCCGAAGCGGTTTGAATCAGACGCTGGCCATGCACCACACGTTGCCCTTGGTTAGCGTAGGCACTTTTACCAGCGTAAGGCTCAAGTACGGACTGTCTTGCTTCTTTGACCTGCAGGAAAAGCGGATCCTTTTCTCCTGCCATAAATAAAGTCACACCACACATCGTCCCCACGCTGCCGACCCCGACAACTTTTAGAGCGAGGTCACAGTAGCGAAAGCGATTGAAAAGGATACGGACATGTTCTGGCAGAGTTTGACTGTAGGCTTCAATGACGGTCGCGTAGTCGGATTGAGAGCCGGGCATCAGCAACTCCGTCGTATGAAAAATCAGCGGAGGTTCGTCCTTGATTTTTGGTGTATCCCCTTCGTGGACAACGAGTTTCGGATACATAATGTCCGGATGTGACTTACGCCGCTCTATTTCAATGCGTTGGGCCAGACGTTTGTGGGCTCGTCTGAGTACTTCTGGGTCGGTCGAACGATCTGTGTAGCGTTGCAAGTCAATTTTGTCATACCAAACATCAAGCGCGCGCATCTGGGCGTAGCCAGACATTTTTTCTCGGTATTCACGCACAAGGTCGGTGACCAAGCCTGCAGCCTCACTCGCCGTGAATTCGATGTGCTTGGCCGCGATCACAACGCTTGCTGCGAGTCGCTTGATATCCCACTCGAAAGGCGCAGGCAAAGTTTCGTCTAAATCATTAATATCAAAAATAATATTTCTTTCTGGCGTCGCAAATCCACCAAAATTCATGAGGTGCGCATCACCACATGCTTGGACGTAAAGGCCGCTCGAGGGAGTCTGCGCAAGGTCCGACGCCATGATCGCAGCGGCACCTCTGTAGAACGCAAAGGGAGACTGAGCCATGCGTCCAAAGCGAATGGGGACAAGGTGCTCAATCCGGCCGACGTTCGAGGCGGAAAGAATCTCGACTGGATCGCGGCGATTTTTTAGGGCGTGCCATTGCGCGTGCGCACTGCGAGGTGCTTTGTTGCGCAGGCTCTTGCCCTGAGCCGCTCGAGCCTCTGCACTCAGGTTGGGCAGCGAAGGCACCTTAGATGTATTGGCAGGCGTGATGTCTATTTTTTTAGAAGAATTTTTTGGCATGTTTTCGCTTCACTGGAAATTGAAAACGGCCCACATCGCTGTGAGCCGCTTAAATACTGGTGCCCCCCCCGTGAGTCGAACACGGCACCAACGGATGATTAGGCCATTGTATGGATTTTTTACTAAATATATCAATATCTTAAAATTGGGGTGTAGCAAAGTGTGCAGATTACATTCCGTCATTAACTCGTTGGATTCTTTATCCAATCAGTAATTATTTTCACAGTTTCTTTTTCGTAATTGATGAAGCCGTGCCAATGTTTTGCTGCACAAGGATCGCCCTCTGGATCTGAACCGCCTTCAATCATTACAAATCTCTTTGTAGGCGAAGACTTAAGATCGGCAGTAATACGACTTGCCTCATAGGGCACACAAATTTTACAAGCGTCATTTTTATGATGCACAACTAAAACTGGCATCTTCAAGTCACCGATGCTTTGAGTTTTTATTGCGCCGACTGCTTTATTCGTCACGCTTGCGGTTAAAACAAGCCCTTGCACGTCTTGATTACTGAGTGCGATCGCAGCTGCAGTACCCGAGACAG
>CALCPT010000097.1 GCA_937897265.1 uncultured Alcaligenaceae bacterium | reverse complement strand
AGGTTGGCGGGCAAGTTGATTAAGTTGGAACAGGAAAAATCATGATCCAAATGCAGACCACGCTCGACGTGGCCGATAACACCGGCGCACGGTCAGTCATGTGCATAAAGGTGCTCGGCGGCTCAAAGCGCCGTTATGCCTCAATCGGTGATGTTATCAAGGTCACTGTAAAAGACGCAGCCCCTCGTGGCCGCGTAAAAAAAGGCGAAATTTATAACGCAGTAGTCGTGCGCACAGCTAAAGGCGTTCGTCGTAAAGACGGCTCGCTGATTAAGTTCGGTGGCAACGCTGCTGTGCTGCTCAACGCCAAACTCGAGCCCATTGGCACGCGTATCTTCGGACCTGTCACACGCGAATTGCGCGGTGAAAAGTTCATGAAGATTGTGTCCCTGGCGCCCGAAGTCCTGTAAGGAGCCACAATGAACAAAATCCGTAAAGGCGACGAAGTCGTCATCTTGACTGGCCGCGACAAAAAGCGTCGTGGCACGGTGATTGATCGCGTTGATGCCGATCACGTGCTGGTTGAGGGTATCAACATGGTTAAAAAACATGTGCGCCCAAACCCAATGCAAGGTACGACTGGTGGCATCATCGAAAAGACGATGCCGATTCATATTTCGAACGTTGCGCTGTTTAACCCCGCCACCGGTAAAGGTGATCGCGTAGGGATTAAAGAAGTCGACGGTCGCAACGTGCGTGTGTTTCGTTCCAGCGGCGAGCCCGTTGGCGCGAAAGCATAAGGAGCGATCAAAATGGCTCGTTTTCACGACCTCTACCAGAACACGATCGTGCCAGCATTGCGCGAACAGTTCAAATACGAAAGCCCGATGCAAGTGCCACGCATCACTAAAATCACCCTGAACATGGGTGTGTCAGAAGCTGTTTCTGACAAAAAAGTGATCGAGCACGCTGTATCTGACTTGACCAAAATTGCCGGCCAAAAGCCAGTGATCACTAAAACCAAAAAGGCAATCGCGGGTTTCAAAATCCGTGAAGATTATCCAATTGGTTGCATGGTGACTCTGCGTGGTCAGCGTATGTACGAATTCCTTGATCGTCTCGTTTCAGTGGCATTGCCACGCGTGCGCGACTTCCGTGGAATTTCCGGGCGTGCGTTTGACGGTCGTGGCAATTACAACATCGGGGTGAAAGAGCAGATCATTTTCCCCGAAATCGAATACGACAAAATCGACGTGTTGCGTGGGATGAATATCAGCATCACCACCACCGCCAAGACCGACGAAGAAGCCAAGGCGCTGTTGACAGCCTTTAGCTTCCCGTTCCGCAACTAAGGGGCGCAGACGTGGCTAAACTTTCAATGATCAATCGCGATGTCAAGCGCGTGAAAACAGCAGAGAAATTTGCTGCTAAACGTGCGGCCCTCAAAGCCGTCATCGATGATTCATCCAAATCCGACGAAGATCGTTACGAGGCACGGCTGAAATTGCAGCAGTTGCCCCGCAATGCAAGCCCCACTCGTCAGCGTAACCGCTGCGCGATTACTGGCCGTTCACGCGGTGTGTTCCGCAAATTCGGCCTTGGCCGTATGAAACTACGCGAATTGGCCATGAAGGGTGAAATCCCCGGCATGACCAAAGCTAGCTGGTAGGAGAATAAAACATGAGCATGAGCGACCCAATCGCCGATATGCTGACTCGCATTCGTAATGCGCAGCAGGTAGATAAACCAACGGTGACCATGCCCTCCTCTAAGCTAAAGGCAGCAATTGCTGCCGTGCTTCAAGATGAAGGTTATGTTGACGGTTTTCAGATTAAAGGTACGGCCCAAAAGCCTGAACTTGAAATCGCCTTGAAATACTACGCTGGTCGTCCAGTGATCGAGCGCATTGAACGCGTTTCGCGTCCTGGCCTGCGTATTTATAAAGGTCACGGCAGCATTCCACAAGTGATGAACGGCTTAGGCGTGGCAATTGTCTCGACTTCCCGTGGTGTCATGACTGACCGCAAAGCTCGCGCCAATGGCGTGGGTGGCGAAGTCTTGTGCTACGTGGCTTAAGGAGAAAACCCCATGTCACGTATTGCAAAATATCCAGTAGAAATCCCTAAGGGCGTTGAAGCGTCGATCAAGCCAGATCTGATCACGGTCAAAGGCCCTCTGGGCACCCTGACACAGGCTTTAACCGGCAATGTGATCATTAACGAAGATGGCGGCAAACTGTCGTTTATCGTTGCAAATGATTCGCGTGAAGCCAAAGCAATGTCAGGTACCCTTCGCGCGTTGGTGGCCAATATGGTTACTGGCGTCAGCAAAGGCTTTGAGCGCAAGTTGACCTTGGTGGGTGTGGGCTATCGTGCCGCAGTCCAAGGTGACGCGGTTAAATTACAACTCGGTTTCTCGCATGATGTCATTCATGCGATGCCTGCTGGCGTAAAAGCCGAATGCCCCACACAGACAGAGATCGTCTTGAAGGGTTCGAACAAGCAGGTTGTTGGTCAGGTGGCTGCAGAACTTCGCGCATACCGTCCGCCAGAGCCCTACAAGGGTAAAGGCGTTCGTTATGTTGACGAGCATGTCATCATCAAAGAAACCAAGAAGAAATAATCGCGCAAACAAGGAAACATCATGGACAAAAAAATTTCCCGTTTGCGTCGTGCCGTACCGACGCGCAAGAAAATCGCCGAGTTGCGAGTTAATCGCCTCCAGGTTTTCCGCTCGAATCAGCATATTTACGCAAACATTATTTCGCCTGACGGTGATCGTATTTTGGTTTCGGCCTCAACTGTTGAAGCTGAAGTGCGTCAACAACTCGCAAGTCAAACTGGTTTGGGCGGCAATACCGCTGCGGCCACTTTGATTGGCAAGCGTGTCGCCGAAAAAGCCAAAGCAGCCGGTATTGAACTGGTAGCTTTCGATCGTTCGGGTTTCCGTTACCACGGCCGTGTAAAAGCCTTGGCCGATGCCGCGCGTGAAGCCGGTCTGAAGTTTTAAGCGAGGAACAGTCAAAATGGCTAAAGAACAACGTAAGAACGGTCCTGAAGAGCGGGATGACGGTCTTCGCGAGAAAATGATTGCGGTCAATCGCGTCAGTAAAGTGGTCAAGGGTGGTCGCACCATGAGCTTTGCTGCCTTGACCGTTGTAGGCGATGGCGATGGCCGCGTCGGTATGGGCAAAGGCAAGGCGCGTGAAGTGCCGGTCGCAGTTCAAAAAGCCATGGAGCAGGCGCGTCGCGAACTGTTCAAGGTCTCTTTGAAAAACGGCACCCTGTTTCATACCGTTGTGGGCAAGCATGGCGCCTCAACCGTACTGATTTCACCCGCAGCAGAAGGTACTGGCGTGATTGCCGGTGGCCCAATGCGTGCGATTTTTGATGTGATGGGTGTGCGTAACGTTGTGGCCAAAAGCCTCGGCTCAAGCAACCCCTACAACATGGTTCGTGCCACACTGAATGGTTTGCGCGCGTCTCTCACCCCGTCGGAAGTTGCTGCTAAACGCGGCAAAACCGTCGAAGAGATTTTGGGGTAAGTCATGGCTGAAAAACAAGTCAAAGTCACCTTGGTGCGTTCTACCATTGGTTGCAAAAAAGATCACCGCGAAACAGTGCGTGGCCTGGGTTTGCGTCGTATCAACAGCACCAAAGTACTCAAAGACACGCCTGAAGTTCGCGGAATGATCAACAAAGTTGATTATCTCGTGACAGCGACAGAAGTCTGAAAGGGATCATGATGTCTATTACACAATTGAATACGCTCAAACCAGCTGAAGGCTCGACGCACTACAAGCGTCGCGTTGGTCGTGGCATCGGTTCGGGTTTAGGTAAAACTGCTGGCCGTGGTCACAAAGGCCAAAGCTCGCGTGCTGGTGGCTTTCATAAAGTTGGTTTCGAAGGCGGTCAGATGCCTTTGCAACGTCGCTTGCCAAAGCGCGGCTTTGTCACGCTTGATGATCACTTGTATGCACAAGTTCGTTTATCAGACTTGCAAGCCTTGCCTGTTGATGAAATCGACGTTCAGGTTTTGAAGCAAGCTGGCGTAGTGGGCACACAAGTCCGTTATGCAAAAGTGTTTAAGTCAGGTGAGCTGACACGCAAAATTACCTTAAAAGGTATTGGTGCAACAGCAGGCGCGCGTGCTTCGATTGAAGCCGCCGGTGGCACAGTCGCTTAAGACGGATAAAGAATGGCAACAGCACAACCTCAGGCGAAAGCAGGACCACGTTACGGCGATCTAAAACGCCGTCTCGTGTTTCTTGTTCTCGCCTTGGTGGTATATCGGATAGGCACGCACATCCCTGTGCCCGGTATCAACCCAGACGCGTTGGCAGATCTCTTTCGCCAGAATGAAGGCGGAATTCTCGGTCTGTTCAATATGTTCTCGGGTGGTGCGTTGTCGCGCTTTTCTATCTTCGCTTTGGGGATCATGCCCTACATCTCTGCATCGATCATCATGCAGTTGATGTCAGTGGTTGTGCCAAGCTTAGAAGCGATCAAAAAAGACGGTGAAGCTGGTCGTCGCAAGATTACGCAGTACACACGCTATGGCACCGTTGGCCTAGCGTTGGTTCAGGCCGTTGGTATTTCGGTGGCGCTTGAATCGCAGCCTGGCTTGGTCATTGACCCAGGCATGCTCTTTCGCGTCACAACAATCGTCACCTTAGTGACAGGCACCATGTTTGTGATGTGGCTGGGTGAGCAGATTACCGAGCGCGGCTTGGGTAACGGGATTTCGATTTTGATTTTCGCCGGTATCGTGGCGGGCTTGCCAAGTGCCTTGGCCGGATTATTAGATTTAGTGCGTACCAATGCGATGTCGGCTTTGTCGGCCTTGTTTATCGTGGCATTGGTGGTGTTGGTGACAGGCTTTGTTGTACTGGTTGAGCGCGGTCAGCGCAAAATTACAGTGAACTATGCCAAGCGCCAGGTGGGTAACAAGGTATACGGTGGTCAAACATCGCATCTGCCTTTGAAGCTGAATATGGCAGGTGTGATTCCGCCAATTTTCGCCTCTTCGATCATTTTGTTTCCAGCAACCATTACAAGTTGGTTTTCGAACACCGAAGGCATGCGTTGGTTAGGTGACTTGGCTGCGGCGTTGGCACCACGTCAACCTCTCTACATTACCCTTTATGCGACTGCGATTATTTTCTTCTGTTTCTTTTATACGGCTCTGGTGTTTAACAGCCGCGAGACAGCAGATAATTTGAAGAAAAGCGGCGCGTTTGTACCAGGTATCCGTCCAGGTGAACAAACAGCACGCTTTATTGACAAGATTTTGATGCGCTTAACCTTAGCTGGCGCACTGTACATCACCATCGTGTGTTTGTTACCAGAGTTCTTAGTCATGCGTTGGAATGTGCCGTTTTACTTTGGTGGCACCTCTTTGCTGATTATTGTTGTAGTTACGATGGATTTCATGGCACAGGTGCAAGCCTACATGATGTCACACCAGTATGATTCACTGCTCAAGAAGTCTAACTTCAAGGGCGCGAATCTACCAATGAGATAAGCGAGAGTAATGTCAAAGGACGACGTCATTCAAATGCAAGGAGAGATTCTAGAGAATCTTCCCAATGCAACGTTTCGTGTCAAGTTAGAAAATGGCCATGTAGTGTTGGGTCACATTTCAGGCAAGATGCGAATGCACTACATCCGGATTTTGCCGGGCGATAAAGTCACAGTGGAACTCACGCCCTATGACTTAACGCGCGCTAGAATCGTTTTCCGCTCTAAATAAGCGGCTGGGTTACGTAAATTAACAGGAAGCAACCATGAAAGTAATGGCATCGGTTAAGCGGATCTGCCGCAACTGCAAAATTATTAAACGTCACGGCGTAGTGCGGGTAATCTGCATTGAGCCGCGTCACAAGCAGCGTCAAGGTTAATACATCAAGGAACAGTCATGGCTCGTATTGCTGGCATCAACATTCCGCCGCATCAGCACGCAGAAATTGGTTTGACCGCCATTTTTGGCATCGGTCGCACGCGTGCTCGCAAAATTTGCGAAGCGGCTGGCGTACCTCTGTCGAAAAAGGTCAAGGATCTCAACGACGCAGAACTCGAGCGCATCCGCGAACACGTAGGTGTGTTCTCGGTTGAGGGCGATCTGCGTCGCGAAGTGCAGCTCTCGATCAAGCGATTGATCGATCTGGGTACTTATCGTGGCATGCGCCACAAGCGCGGCTTGCCCGTGCGCGGTCAACGCACTCGCACCAACGCTCGCACCCGCAAGGGCCCGCGTCGCGCTGCTGCAAGTTTGAAGAAATAATAAGGATTAGAAGATGGCTAAAGCTTCTGCCGGCGGCGCAGCACGCGTTCGCAAAAAGGTTAAAAAGAATGTGTCGGACGGCATTGCGCACGTTCACGCATCCTTTAACAACACTATCATCACCATCACCGATCGTCAGGGCAATGCCTTGTCGTGGGCGACGTCAGGTGGTGCTGGCTTCAAGGGTTCACGTAAGTCGACGCCGTTCGCAGCGCAGGTTGCTGCAGAAACGGCCGGCAAAGTGGCCATTGAATACGGCATCAAGACGCTCGAAGTTCGTATCAAGGGCCCTGGCCCAGGTCGCGAATCTTCAGTGCGTGCGTTGAATGCGTTGGGCATCAAGATTTCGAGCATTGCCGATATCACGCCCGTACCGCACAACGGCTGCCGTCCACCCAAGCGTCGTCGCATCTAAGGGGAAGCCACATGGCCCGTTATACTGGTCCTAAATGCAAACTCTCGCGTCGCGAGGGTATTGATCTGTTTTTAAAGAGCGCACGTCGCTCGCTCGAGTCAAAGTGCAAGCTTGACTCTAAGCCTGGCCAACATGGCCGTACCTCGGGCGCGCGTACGTCTGATTACGGTTTGCAGCTGCGCGAAAAGCAAAAGCTCAAGCGCATGTACGGTGTGCTTGAAAAACAGTTTCGTAAATATTTTGCTGAAGCCGAGCGTCGTAAGGGCAACACCGGCGAGCAATTGATCCAATTGCTTGAGTCGCGCCTTGATAACGTGGTGTATCGCATGGGCTTTGGCTCAACGCGTGCTGAGGCTCGTCAATTGGTTGCACATCGTGCAATTCAGTTAAACGGCCACACAGCAGATATTCCTTCAATGATCATCAAAGCTGGTGACATCGTTGGAATTCGCGATAAAGCTAAAGGCCAAGCACGTATTGCTGAGTCTTTGGTATTGGCGACTGGTAACGGCATCCCACAATGGGTTGAAGTTGACACCGTCAAGTTAGTGGGTACCTTTAAGCAGGCTCCTGATCGCGCTGATGTCGCACGTGATATCAACGAATCAATGGTTGTCGAGCTGTATTCACGCTAAGCGTCGCCAGGGCTTGCGCTTAACTGCCGCAAGCCCGTCTCGCACTCTCTATCCATCAGCCTTATCGGTGTAATGAGCCGAGGGTATTGAAAAGGAATCATAGAAATGTCACAAAGTTTTCTGAAGCCCCGTTCGATTGAAGTCGAACCCGTCGGCACGCACCATGCCAAAATCATCATGGAACCCTTCGAGCGCGGCTATGGCCACACTCTAGGTAATGCGTTGCGTCGCATTTTGTTGTCTTCGATGACTGGCTACGCGCCAACCGAAGTGCAAATCACAGGCGTGGTTCACGAGTACTCAACGATTCCTGGTGTGCGTGAAGACGTTGTTGATATTTTGTTGAACTTGAAAGGCGTGGTGTTTAAATTACACAGCCGCGATGAGCTCACCTTGGTCTTGCGTAAGCAAGGTGCTGGTCCTGTACTCGCGTCTGACATTGAATTGCCCCACGATGTCGAAATCGTGAACCCAAATCATGTGATCGCTACGCTTACCGAAAACGGCAAGCTCGAAATGCATGTCAAGGTCGAGAAAGGCCGTGGCTATGTGCCAGGTAACGTACGTGCATTGATCGACGACCGCGCCCATACGATTGGTCGTATTGTGTTAGACGCGTCTTTCAGCCCAGTGCGTCGTGTTAGCTACTCTGTTGAGAACGCTCGCGTCGAACAGCGCACTGATCTCGACAAACTCGTGCTTGACGTTGAGACAAACGGCGTCATCAGCCCAGAAGAAGCAGTGCGTCAATCGGCTCGTATTCTGATGGATCAGATTTCGGTCTTTGCTGCGCTTGAAGGTGCTGGCGATTCGTACGAAGCGCCTAACCGTGGTGCTCCACAGATTGATCCAGTCTTGTTGCGTCCAGTTGATGATCTTGAGTTGACTGTGCGTTCAGCTAACTGCCTCAAAGCTGAAAACATCTATTACATCGGTGATCTGATTCAACGTTCAGAAAATGAATTGTTGAAGACACCTAACTTGGGTCGTAAGTCCCTGAACGAAATCAAAGAAGTGTTGGCTGCACGCGGCTTAACGCTTGGAATGAAATTAGACAACTGGCCTCCAATGGGCCTCGAGCGTCCTTAATTGGTCGCGAGTGACGGCTTGATTGCCGTCACTGTTTCGTTACGCTAATTTGAGTTTTTTGTAGTGATTGGTCTTGTTGATTTCTCTTTTGGTTAACCCAACAGCCCATCAGTAGCATCATTTTTAAAACCGGCCCGCAATCACGGTTGTTTGTATGAACCAAGCGTGATTGATAGAAGAGCTGAAACTCCCGAGTAGAAATACTCTTCATAGATTCAATAAGGATATCACCATGCGCCACGGCCACGGTCTACGTAAACTAAACCGCACTAGCAGCCACCGTCTTGCGATGTTTCGCAACATGGCAGTTGCCTTACTCACACACGAAGCCATCAAAACAACTTTGCCAAAGGCAAAAGAGTTGCGTCGTATCGTTGAGCCTTTGATCAATTTGGGCAAGACCCCAACGCTTGCAAACAAGCGTCTTGCGTTTGCACGCTTGCGCGATCGCGAAATCGTTTTGAAGCTGTTTGCTGAAATCGGCCCACGCTACGCTGCACGTAATGGCGGCTACACCCGTGTCTTGAAGATGGGTTTCCGTCAAGGCGACAACGCACCTATGGCTTTCATGGAACTGGTTGATCGCCCACTCGTTGCTGACGAAGTGGTTGAAGACTCAGCCGAATAAATGCTCGCTTGAATTGAATAAAAAAGCCTCTTCACTGAGGCTTTTTTGTCTTTCGAGCTCACAAAAGAGAGCGATCACATGCAATCAGATGAGGTAGTGCTTGTACTGACGAATACCCCTGATCTTGAGTCTGCAAAGACGATTGCCCGACAACTATTGTCCGAAGGCTTGGCTGCTTGCATTAATATTGGGTCACCCGTACTGTCGCTTTACGAGTGGGAGTCAACGATGCACGAGTCAGAAGAGACCCCAATGATGATCAAAACAACTGCTGCATGGCAAGCGTTGTTAGTTGATCGATTGATTGCCTTACACCCTTATGACCTACCAGAGGCCTTGGTAGTGCCTACGGTTGGCGGTCATGCGCCCTACCTCGCTTGGGTGCAGCAACAAACTACAAAGGCACTAGGGTGATCCAATTGCTTACGCGTTTTGCAAGGGTGCCCGGCTTCGTTGCAATGCTCATCATGGCGTTGGCATTATTTGCGGTACCACTCGCACAGGCCGCCGAGGATGATTTCTTAGATCCGGAAAAGGCCTTTGTCTTGCGTGCTGAAGTGGTGGGCGCAGAAAAAAACACCCTGAGCCTTAAGTTCAAAATCGCCCCCGGTTATTACATGTACCGCGAGCGGTTTGAATTTGTCGCTGAGACGCCAATACTTAAATTAGGTGAGCCGGTTTTTCCGAAGGGACAGGTTAAACACGACCCAACGTTTAACAAAGAGATGGAGCTCTATTTTAAAGACATCGAAATCCTAGTCCCACTCGCAGCCTCTTCTCAAACGCAAACATTGGTTGAAGGTCAAACACTAAAAATCAAAGTGATCGGGCAAGGCTGCGCGAGCGCGGGGTTGTGCTATCCCCCAATGGATTTTTTTGTCACGCTGACTACGCTGGCAAATTCCGCCGGCTACAAGCTCATTGCGCCAGCTCCGCAGAGTCTTTTTGCTCGCCTGATCGATGGGCAGTGGCGTGAGCTAGTGTTTGCTGAAAACGATTTGACCTTGGCCGAGCTGTTGACCTCGACTGGCTTGCTTGAAATTGTCTTGCTGTTTTTTGTTCTGGGGTTGTTGTTGGCCCTGACGCCTTGTGTGTTGCCGATGGTGCCGATTTTGTCGGTGCTCTTGGTGGGTGAGCAACATCACGTGTCGCGCGCCCGCGGTACGCTGCTAGCGTTTGCTTACGTGAGCGGTATGTCGGTTATTTATACGGCGCTCGGTGTGGCGGCTGGGCTGAGTGGCGCAGGGTTGGCGGCGTGGTTGCAGACGCCTTGGGTGCTCGCGCTGTTTGCCTTGCTTCTGGCAACGTTGGCGCTATCTATGTTCGATGTGTTTACGTTTCAAATGCCGTCGAGTATTCAAACCAAGTTGACCGTTAAAAATAATTCTATTTTAGGTGGGCGCGTTGGCGCCGCCGCCTTAATGGGTGCCTTGTCTGCGTTAATCGTGGGCCCTTGTGTCGCAGCACCATTGGCAGGTGCCCTACTCTATATCTCGCAAACAGGCGACGTGTTGTTGGGCGGCTCAGCGTTGTTTGCGATGGCGTGGGGGATGGGGGTGCCTTTGTTGTTAATGGGCGCGTCTGCCGGAAAACTGATGCCACGCACAGGCACCTGGATGGAGGGCGTCAAACAGTTTTTTGGTGTGCTGTTGTTTGCGACGGCGTGGTGGATGGTGACGCCGCTGTTGCCGACCTGGCTACAGATTCTAGGTTGGGCAATTTTGGCGTTGTTTTCAGCAGTGCTGCTACGCACCTTTGAGCCCCTTGGCACCGAGGCAGGCTTTAGCGGTCTATTGCGCAAAACACTGGGTGTGTTATTGACCTTGTTGTGCTTAATTTGGTTGCTAGGGATTGCAAGTGGTGGTCGCTCGTTGCTACAGCCCTTGTCCCATCTCGCTCGTAGCAATGCGATGCTCAGCCCAGTCGCCGCGGCCACCACTGAAAAAAATACAGGCCTGCCAACGACAGCTGCGCCTGCGAGCTCATCAAAAAATATCTTGTTGGGGCAAGCAAGTGATCAGTCAGCCCCGACAGCGCCACGGGCTCAAGCTGCCTTGTCGTCCAACGGCGAGCACCCACCGTTCAAGCGAGTTCGTTCAGTCGCCGAACTCGAGACTGAGCTCGCTCGGTCTACGCGTCCAGTGATGCTCGATTTCTATGCGGACTGGTGTGTCTCGTGTAAAGAGATGGAGTCCTTGACCTTTACTAAACCCAACGTTGCGCAGCGGATGGATCAGTTGCTGTTGCTGCAAGCCGATGTGACGGCAAATAATCCAGAGGATCGCGCGCTGCTTAAGCGCTTCAAACTCTTTGGACCACCAGGCATCATTTTTTTTGAGCCAGGTGGGCGTGAGCGAAAAGACGTGCGGATTGTTGGCTTTCAGGATGCCAACCGTTTTGCCGCAAACCTCGATCGCGTACTTTCGCTGAAATAAGTAGACACATGCGGGTACTCGGTGCGTAAATGACTTTCACTACGCTTCAAAGACTTCACGCTTCATGACCACTCAGCCTCTGCCCAGCGCCTCGACTTCGACCATGCCGGTCATTATTTTGCTAGCGCTGGCTGCTTTTGCAAGCTCTAGTGCGTTTCGCATTTGCGATCCCTTGTTACCAGTGTTGGCAAGTGAGTTTGGAGTACGTACGGCTCAAGCCTCAAGCGCAGTCACTTATTTTTCGATTGCCTACGGCGTCATGCAGTTCTTCTATGGCCCAGTCGGCGATCGCTACGGTAAATTTTTCGTGTTGTCGTTGGCAACCTTTGGTTGTGCGGCCGGTAGTCTGCTGGTGGCCAGTGCTCCAACGCTAGGCATCCTTGAATTAGGGCGCTTTATTTCAGGTGCAACGGCAGCTGGCATTATCCCGTTGTCGATGGCGTGGATTGGCGATCATGTCCCTTACGCACAACGACAGGCAACGCTTGCGCGATATTTGTTGGGCTCAATTTCTGGTATCGCCATTGGGCAGTTGTTGGGTGGTGTGTTTGCAGATACGGTGGGCTGGCGCTGGGCGTTTGTTTTTCTGGCGGTGATTTATTTGGTGGTCGGGTGGCTGTTGATTTCGCGTCGTCACAGTGTTGTAGAGCTACCCACCAGTGGTGGGGTTCGTCTGTTAGACCCAGTGCGCGAAGTGTGGGCACAGCCTTGGGCCCGAATTGTGTTGGTTGTTGTTTGCCTTGAGGGGGCCTTTGTATTTGGGCCCTTGGCCTTTGTACCAGCATACTTGCACGAGCGTCATGAGATCGCGGTTGCCTGGGCCGGCGGCATCAGTGGGTTGTTTGCCGCGGGCGCACTGATTTATGCGCTTTACGCCAATCAATTTGTCCGGCGCTTTGGTGAGTATCGCTTGGCCGTGGCAGGAGGCTGCATCATGGCCTTCGCGTTTGCAGTCTATTGGTTCTCTTCGGTGTGGTACTGGGGTGTGCTTGCCAGTATTTTGTCAGGCTTGGGTTACTACCTGTTACATGCAGTATTACAAACCAATGCTACCCAGATGGCTCCGGCGATGCGTGGCACTGCCGTGGCTCTATTTGCGTCTTTTTTGTTTTTTGGCCAGTCGGCAGGCGTGATCCTCGCGTCAGTTGCGGTGGATCACTTAGGCTTGGCGGCGGTTTTCCCGATCGGGATTTTTGGCTTGCCTATCTTGGCGATGGTATTTGCCTGGCGTTTACGAAAACGCCAGGCCCTACAAGCAAGCGCTTAAGCGTTTTACTTTTGATTCAACAGCTTTGCTGCAGCCAAAGCGAAGTAGGTCAAAATCCCATCGGCACCAGCACGTTTAAAGCCTAAAAGGGTTTCCATCATGACCTTGTCGTGGTCAAGCCAGCCATTTGCCGCCGCCGCTTTCAGCATCGCGTATTCGCCACTGACTTGATAGGCAAAGGTTGGTACTCGAAACGCGTCTTTAACCCGACGTAGCACGTCTAGGTAGGGCATTCCGGGTTTGACCATCACCATATCCGCGCCTTCACGTAAGTCTGCAGCGACTTCGCGCAGCGCCTCGTCGATGTTGCCCGGATCCATTTGATAGGTCAGTTTATTAGACTTGCCTAAATTGTTTGCTGAACCCACGGCGTCTCTGAAGGGACCGTAAAACGCGCTGGCAAACTTAGCCGAATAGGCCATGATGCGAGTGTGAATGTAGCCATTGGCTTCAAGCGCTTCACGGATTGAGGCGATGCGACCATCCATCATGTCACTCGGGGCAACAATATCCACCCCAGACTGCGCTTGAATTAACGCCTGCTGGGTCAAGATTTGAACGGTGATGTCGTTCATCACATACCCGTCTGCGTCAATCACGCCGTCTTGTCCGTGGCTGGTGTAGGGGTCAAGCGCGACGTCAGTCAAAATCCCTAACTCAGGAAAGCGCTTTTTGAGGGCAGTTACAACGCGCGGGATTAAGCCGTCGATGTTGATAGCTTCGCCACCCTCTGGGGTTTTGAGAGCGGGATCAATCACCGGAAACAGCGCCATGATTGGCACGCCAAGCTTGACGCACTCTTCGGCGACCGGCAGCAACGTGTCGAGCGAGTAGCGCACAACCCCTGGCATCGAGTCAACAGCTTGCTTGACCTTTTTACCTTCAGTCACAAAAACTGGATAAATCAAGTCATTTACCGATAGTGAGTGCTCGCGCACCAAGCGGCGAGAGAAATCATCATGGCGTAAACGACGGGGACGATTGGCCGGATAGTCGGCAAGAATGAGGTGGGGAGTTGTCATGGTACGACCTGTGGTGAGATCCAGTTTTCAATTTGCAGAGTGGCTTCTTCGAGCCCGATCCGCGCCGTGGCAGAGAATGGGACCGCATTTAAGGCCCCGATATCCTCTAGTTCCTTTTTTACCGCAAAGACTGCCTTAATACGTTGTCCGTACGGAAACTTATCAGCTTTTGTCAGCAGAGCCAAAACGGGTCGTCTGGTGGGAGCGATCCAGTTGGCCAAGCGTCGGTCTAGCTCAGTGACACCGCGCCGAATATCAATGAGCAAAACAATCCCAGCTAACGATTCGCGACTTTGCAGGTAGCCGCCCAAAATATCGGCCCATTCTTCGCGGGCGCGATGGGCCACCGCCGCATAGCCATAGCCAGGCAAGTCGACCAGGTAACCCAGACGCTCGTCGGGTTCGAGCGGATCGGGTAGCCCAAACATATTGATCAGTCGCGTACGGCCGGGCGTTTTGCTTGAAAACGCCAGTCGTTTTTGATTGGTCAGGACGTTGATGGCGGTCGATTTGCCAGAATTTGAGCGCCCCACAAAACAGACTTCAGGGGCGCCAGGCTCGGGCAACTGGTCGAGTCGTGCGGCCGAAGTAAAAAACGAAGCATGTTGCAATAGGGACACTGTAGGGCCTAGAAGAATCAGTTCAGACGCTATTGTATAATCGTGCGTCTAAAACAGTGGTTTTTTGTGGATTAGGTGTTTTTGTGCCCCACTCGGCGTCGAGGTCTTCAATGAAGTATTTGTTGTCAAAGGTAGTGCTTACGGGCTGTTTGATGCTCGGCGTGTCTGCCATGTCCCCAAGTATTGCGGCTGGTGCCGCCACAGGTCCAGCTAAGCCCGATGCGGCAAAAGGCGCCACGCTCTATGAGCAGGGCGATGCTGCACGCGGTGTGGTTGCTTGCGCATCGTGTCATGGCGCAGCTGGCAACAGCACAATCCCTGCTAATCCTAATTTGGCCGCGCAGTCGCATGAGTACATCTACAAGCAACTGGTCGAGTTTCGTCCTAAAGCAGGTGCAAAAGAGGCCTTGCGTAAAGGCCCTGATGGTGCGCCTTCAGTGATGAGCGCCATGGCAGCGCCACTGACCGAAGCCGACATGAATAACCTTGCGGTTTATCTCACCCAGCAAAAGCTGACTGAGCCCGCAACGGCGACCAATCCAAAGTTACTCGAGCGCGGTCAGCATATCTGGCGCGCAGGGATCCCCGATCGCAATGTGCCAGCCTGCGCAGGCTGTCATTCGCCTAACGGCGCTGGCATTCCTGGTCAGTATCCACGCCTGAGCGGTCAATATCCAAGTTACATCGAAGAGCAATTAAAGTTGTTCCGTGCGGGTCACCGCGCCAACGGCCCAATGATGAACCAAATTGCTGATCGCATGTCTGACTCAGACATTAAGGCTGTCTCTGACTACGCAGCAGGTCTGCGCTAGGCACCTGCGTCGTCACTACGCAAGCTAGGGGGGGTCGAAAGACGCCCCCTTTTTTTTAGATAAACACACCGTGATCACACCTAGTACGCCGACCAAGTCAATCGCAAACGACGCCTCGCCTAGCGCTGGGTCAGGCGGGCCGCGCTCAGGTTCTGCCGTTGTCAACACGCTTGAACTGCTCAGTTCAATGCGCTTTTCGATTAGCTTGCTCGTGTTCATTTGCATGGCGAGTTTGATCGGCACCGTCGTTGCGCAAGGACGCTCAGCCAACGCGTATATCGATCAGTTTGGTCCCTTTTGGTTTGAGGTGTTAGATAAGTTTTCGATTTGGCACATCTATAACAGCTGGTGGTTTTTGGTCACGATGGCTTTTTTGGTGCTCTCGACTAGCTTATGCCTGATCCGAAATGCACCCAAAATGCTGAAAGATGCTCGTTCGTTTCGTGAGCATATTCGAGCCTCAAGTCTGCGTTCGTTTCATCACAAAATTGAAGTGGATACCACTCGTGAGCCGGCGCAGGCAGCGGGCTCGATTCAGGCGTGGTTGCAACGCCAAGGGTATGCCGTGCGTCAGCGTACTGACGGTGATTCATTGCTGTTGGCCGCTAAGCGCGGTAGTGGCAATCGCCTTGGCTACATCTTTGCACATGCTGCCATCGTGATCATTTGTGTCGGTGGTTTGCTGGATAGTGAACTACCCATACGCTTGCAAGTGTGGTTACTGGGTAAAACGCCAATCATCGAAAACATGATGATCGCCGATGTGCCAGAGCGCGGCCGCCTGTCGGTTGATAACCCAAGCTTTCGCGCCAATGTGTTGGTGCCCGAGGGTAGCAAGCGTAGCTCGGCGATTATTACGGTAGACGATGGTGCGTTGGTGCAGCCCTTGCCGTTTACCCTCGAGTTGAAAAAATTTGTGGTGGACTATTACTCGACCGGAATGCCAAGTCGCTTCATGAGTCAGGTCGAAGTCACAGACCCCACGACAGGTAAAGCGTTTGAGGCCAACATCGAAGTCAATGAGCCGTTGCACTTCAAAGGCGTGACGGTTTATCAATCAAGCTTTGATGATGGTGGCAGCGAAGTCGAATTGATCGGCTATCCTCTTACCGGCTCGGGCACAGACACCTTTTCCTTGAAAGCTCTGGTCGGGCAAACTAGTGACATCACATTGGGCGCTTCAGGCCCAGCCATCAAAGCTGAAATCACCAAGCTGCGCACGATCAATGTCGAAGACCTGACAGCCGGCGAGCCATCCTCGCCAAAAGAATTTGGTGAACATGTGGCCGCAGTAACCGGCAGCGCAGCCAGCAAGAAAAATAAAAATCTGCGTAACATCGGCCCAAGCATCGAGTATCGCTTGATCGACGCGAGTGGGCAGGCCATCACGTTTCACCAATACATGTTGCCCGCAGAACTTGACGGCTCGCGGGTATTATTAGCTGGCGTACAAGAGCCAGGCCGCGCTGGTTTCAGATACCTGCGCATGCCAGCAGATGACCACGATTCGGCTGAAGAGTTCATGCGCGTGCGCGCAGCACTTGCTACCCCGGCAGATAGAACAGAGGCGGTGCGGCGTTTTGCACGCGCCTATCAAGGTAGCGCAACGGATCAACAGGCTTTGCAGACCTCAGCCCAGCGCGCGCTCGAGACCTTCGCCGACGGTGGCTTGCAAGCGATCTCGCGCTTCCTCGAGACCAATGTGCCACCTGCTGAACAGCAGCGTGCCGCTGATATCGTGATCCGCTTACTCGGTTCGACCATTCATGAATTGCGAGGCCTTGCGCGCGAGCGTGCGGGTCGCCCAGCGTTAGAAACGTCGCCTCAACAACTTGAGCTAGATGCAAATTGGTCTAGATTAGCGGTGGCTGCTTTATCGGATTTAACGCTTTACCCAGCGCCGCTACTCTTGACCCTGAAGTCGTTTAACCATGTGCAGGCGAGCGTTTTTCAAGTGAGCCGTACACCCGGAAAATTCATTGTCTATCTCGGGTGCTTGTTTTTAGTATTAGGCGTTTTCACGATGTTCTACGTGCGTGATCGACGCATCTGGGTGTGGTGTCGGCCGGCAGAACACGCAAAGGGTACCCGTGTATTAGCCGCGATGACATCGCAAAAGCGTACACTCGATTTCAATCGTGAGTTTGATCGGTTCAAAGCGGCGCTCAATAAGCTCAGTCAAGTCAGTTAAATCAAACTGCCCGAAGCCAGTCAAGTGTGCTCAAACTGACTCGACTGCGCGAAGCGAAGTGAGTCAGCACGCAAGACGGCTCAAGCGGCTCATGATTCACGCTTTACCGAAGTTGGTATTTTTTTCAATTCATCGAGAACTTTGTCATGACGAATTCAATCGCTGCGTCACGAAACGACTGGGATGATCTCTCTGAGTCAGGCGATGGGCGCGAGCAGCGTGGTCGGCCGAACTGGACTGACATTTTATTTTTTGTGCTCTTGGCAGTTGGCGCCGGCTATGCGCTCAAGACGTTTAGCAATTCAATGGATTATTACGAGAAAGCCATTTTGGTCTGTGCCGTACCGACCTTTGCCTGGATGGGGTGGCTGTGGCGCCCGTTGCGCACTTTGATGCTCACGACAGCTGTGGCCGCTGGCGTTGCGATCTGGCTGTATCAGGGCGACATTGCTCGCGCCGAGCAGGCCTTCTTTTTAAAGTATTTGTTTTCGTCCCAATCCGCAATCTTGTGGATGTGTGCCTTGTTTGTGTTGGCGACGGCCTGTTATTGGTTAGGCTTTGTTAGTCCGACGTCCGCGTGGCTTGGGACGGCACTCACGTGGGCGGCTGTGTTTGCAGGCACAACCGGCATGTTGGTGCGTTGGCGTGAGGGCCATTTGCTCGGGCCCGATATCGGCCACATCCCTGTCAGTAAAGATCGGAAGAGCACACGTCTGAACTCCAGTCACGCCAATGTATCTCGTA
>CALCPT010000096.1 GCA_937897265.1 uncultured Alcaligenaceae bacterium | reverse complement strand
GACCGCTTCAGGCAGATCCGCGACCAGTGGCCGGGCAAGCTCATCGTCAAGGGCGTGCTCAATCCGCACGATGCACAACGTATCAAAGACCTCGGCGCCGATGCCATCTATGTGTCAAACCACGGTGGGCGCCAACTTGATCATTGCCTAGGCTCTATGGCGGTACTGCCTGAAGTCGTTAAAGCCGTAAACGGGCGAGCAACGGTGATCGTTGATGGCAGTTTTAATCGCGGCTCAGATATCGTCAAAGCGATTGCCTCTGGCGCGCATATGGTCGGTATGGGTCGCATGCAATGCATTGGACTTGCAGCGGATGGCGCCGCAGGCGTTGTCAGAATGCTTGAGATCTTAGAAGATGAAGTCAAGATCTGTATGGGCCTGATCGGTGTGAACTCGCTTGCTGAGCTCAACCCAAGCTACTTACAAGCGGTTGCACCACTGAGTCCTAACGATGCGCTGAGTGCGTTCCCGTTATTGTCGCTTGATGAGAAAGCGTTTTATTAAACTATTCGCGATGCCTTCAGCACTTGGGTGCTGAAGGGCTTGATTGTCATAACGTTGACCGCGGCTCTGATCGCTCAAAGTAGCGGAAGCTTTGCATCGGTTGCAATTTTTTTCCAGTGCGCTGCTTCTTTATCGTATTTGCGTTTGAACTCAGCTGGCGTATCAATGATGGCGTATTGACCAGACAGTGCCAATGTTTTTTGAAACTCTGGCTGAACCAACGTTTGTTTAAGCGCCGCATTAAGCTTCTCAGTAATGCTAGGACTGGTGCCTGCCGGTGCCACTAAGCCATTCCAAATATCGAGTTCAAAGTTCGCAAGGCCAGACGCCATCATGGTCGCAACGCCAGGCAGATCAGCGGCGGGGTTAGCGCCCGTTACCGCAATCGCTTTCATTCGCTTTGATTCAAGCATCGGTGTCACAACATTGGGCGCGAGCAAGGCCATATCCACCCGCGCCGCAACCAGATCATTGATGACCGCTGAGGCACCCTTATAGATGACCGAGGTCAGCTCAATACTTGCATCTTTTTTTAACCACTCAACAGTGAGTTCATTGGCGTGCCCTGTGACAGCGGCCGTTAAGCCCTTAGGCGAAGCCTTTGCCAAGCGGATCAGCGACGCGAGATCGTTAGCCGGGCTTTGGGTCGGTACGACCAAGACATGTGGATACCCGGCAACCGAGCCGATCGGTGTAAAGTCGCGTTCGACGTCATAAGGCAACTTAGCGTAACGTGCACCCGCCACTGAGAGCGTACCGTTCGAGGCGAGCATCAGTGTGTAACCGTCTGGCGGGCTTTTAATCAGCTCGATCGCTGCGATTTGAGCGTTGGCACCCGGACGGTTTTCGATCACGACTTGTTGACCGAGCGCCTTGGTCATCCCTTCGGCCATTGCACGCGCTGAGCTATCCGTTGGACCACCTGCCGCAAAGCCCACTAAGATTTTGATCGTACGTTCAGGATACTGAGCGAAAGAATACTGAAAAAACGTTGCGCCAAACAACAAGATTGCGAGCGAAGCGACAGTTTTTTTTATCATGTTCCGTTTGATCTCTCGTGTAAGAGTGAAGCTACAGTTTTTTATCATGTTCGATTTGACCTCTAGTCACAAGGGCGAGCACTACATTGAGTTAGATATTTTTTCGAGCGCAGGTATCAATCCAAGAACGCTTGTTTAATCGGGCAATCGATCACAGACCTTAACAGCCTATAAATTGTTCGATACGCCTGGGTTGCGGCAACTGTGCCGACTTTGCTCCGAGATCGAGCGCAATCTTAAATTCATCGAAATCCACCGATGACAAGTCGTAAATTTCCATCCAAGTCACCTGACCAAGTTCGTCGGGTTTGGGGCGCTTCATCACTTGAGGATGTAACGCGACAAACCTATTCTTTAGCTTCGCTTGCATTTGCTCAACACGCGTTTTAATTTGAGGTTGCTCAAGCGGTAAAAACTTGTAATACACAAATAACTTCATCGTGAAAGTTTTCCGAGACCATTCCAACGCTGCACAAGATCCGTTTCTAAACCTAACAAATCCAGCACACGACCCACCGTATGATCGATGACGTCATCAACGGATTTTGGTTTGACATATAAGGCTGGTACGGGCGGCATGACAATTGCGCCGTTTTGCGTAACCTGTAGCATCGATTTTAAGTGGCCAGCATGCAGCGGCGTTTCACGCACAAGCAAAATCAGTCGACGCCGCTCTTTGAGAGTGACATCAGCCGCGCGTGAAATCAAATTACCCGTAATCCCCCACGCAATTTCGGATAGCGTGTTGATTGAACATGGTGCAACGACCATCCCCAGAGTCACAAAGGAGCCCGAGGCAATCGTTGCACCGACATTCTTGGATGCATGCACAACATCTGCCAAGGCCTGCACGTGTGCTGGCTGAAAATCCGTTTCAGCTGCCATTGTCAGTTTTGCCGAGTCGGTCAATACAAGATGCGTCTCAATGTCGGTGTCCTGCAGCACCTGCAATAAACGCACACCATAGGCCGTACCTGAGGCTCCGGTGATTGCAACGATTAACCTACGTGGCGCGAGGGACATTCTTGTTTATCCAAAATTCGTAGTCAAGGGCACAGCTTGTGCTCTATAGTGGCGCGTAGGCAAATGATGAAAACCGAGGAGAATCCAAGTGACTAAACACAACCTATTCTTTAGTGTACAGGCTCTCAGCCTGTTCTTGTTCGGAGCGCTGAGCCTCGCGAATCAAGCGGTTCACGCTCAAGCTGCAAACAATTTTCCTAGCCGTTCATTCACGATGGTGGTGCCTAACGCGACCGGTGGCACAAACGATATTGTGGGGCGCGTCATCGCGACTGAACTTGGTGAAGAATTCAAGCAATCGGTTGTTGTGGTCAACAAACCTGGGGCTGGGGGCAACATCGGTACGGTGCAAACCAAAACCGTCGCTCCTGACGGCTATACCCTGCTGATGACAGTGAACAGCACTCAAGCGATTAACCCAGCTTTATATAAAAATGTGGGCTTTGACCCTGTCAAAGATTTTATCCCAATCACGGTCATTGGCAGCGTACCTAACGTGTTGGTGGTTCACCCCTCTTTCCCGGCTAAGACGCTGGCCGAGTTTTTGGCCTTGATCAAAGCAAATCCAGGCAAGTACCAATATGCCTCCGCAGGCAACGGCACGGTTAACCATCTACTTGGAGTGATGATGGACCAAAAGGGTGGCTACAAAATGGAACATATCCCCTACAAAGGCGTGGCGCCAGCCATGGCAGATGTCTTAGGCGGCCAGGTGCCCGTTGCTTTTGCAAGTCTTCCCTCGGCACTGAGCAATATCCGTCAGGGTCAGTTGCGTGCGCTCGGCGTAAGCACCGCTACCCGCTCACCGTCTTTACCTGAGGTCCCAGCCATGATTGAACAGATCCCGGGGTTTTCGGGCGAACTGTGGGTAGGCTTGTTTGCCATTGCAGGTACGCCCGCCGATGTTGTGGATAAGATTTATCAGGCCACCGCAGCCGTGATGAAAAAACCCGCGGTTCAAAAGAAACTGACAGACCTCGGGCTTGAGCTTGCCTTTGACACCCCCGCACAGTTCAAGGTGCGCTTAGACGAAGACATCGTTAAATGGGGCGCGATTGTAAAAGCCTCGGGCGCGACTGTTGATTAAAGTCGCGCGCGAATCTTATTTGATCAAACGCTCGCTGGCGATGCGTGCACCCTCAGCGAGGGTGCGCAACTTTGCCCAGACCACATCGGTTGCAACACGCCCCATACCTGCTGAGGTGTCGAAGCCACAATCTGTACCCGCAAGCACTCGCGTTGGGTCACCCACCTCGGCTGCGCAGCGCTCAAGGCGATCAGCCACCACTTCTGGATGCTCTACGAAGTTGGTCAAGACATCGATGACACCCGCCACAATAATTTGATCTTCTTTCAACGGGTGCTTGCGCAAGACTGTCATCTCGTGGGCATGGCGTGCGTTAGCGAAGGGCAATACAAACCCACCCACATTTGTTTGACTGATCGTGGGCCAAATTTTTTGCAGCGGTACATCGCAATCATGTGGACCTTCATAGTTGCCCCAGCACACATGCATGCGCACGCGATCGCGTGGGATGTTTCTGAGAGCAACATTTAGGGCCGTGACAACGCGCTCGATAAAACCGATAAATTTTGCGTCAGATTCATCGTGATACGACACATGGCGCTCTAGTGCGAGATCAGGGCAATCGATTTGCAAAATGAAACCGTTGTTTACGATCGCCTCATATTCAAGGCGCAGCGCCTCGGCCAAGGCAGCAAGGTACGACTCTTCAGAGTCGTAATGTTCGTTTTTGCACGCTGAGGCAATAATGCCAGGCGAAGGTGCCGTTAAAAAGGCCTCGGTGAATTTTTTTGAACGCCCAGCGAGCTCGGCCTTGAAGTCGACAGCCTCTGAGGCCGCTAGCGCCGGATCAAGATACTTGATGTCACCCGTAACGCGGGGTGGGAGGAAGTTACTGACCGCCACTTTATCGCCAGCTTGGTTGGCCATCATTTGCTTAAATTCAGGGTAACGCTCAACGTCACCACGCGACCACCGTTTCCAGCTACCAGAAAAACCAGACATTCGGCGCTGAACGTACAAAAAGAAACCTTCGCGCTGTTGTTCTCCGTTATTACCGATGTCAATGCCATTCGCCAGTTGACGCTCAACGCTGTCTTGCATCGCTTGATGCCCCGCGCGCTCAAGTAACGTTTCATCGACGGGCTGGCCGTTGGCTCGCTGCGCGTACATCTGTACTAAGGCAGCTGGGCGAGGCAGACTGCCCGTGTGTGTTGTCAAAATTCTGTCGTGGCTATGCTGCATGATGGGCTTGTCATCCTGTTTATATTTTCAGAGGTTCGTTGCGAGCTCGGCTTGCGCTCTCATTTGCATGATTAGATCGGTTAGGTCAGCCTCGGTCAACTGATTCGTCAAACTGGCGCACACCAGCGTGTGAGTTGGTACGCGGTTGGCCTGACGCACCGGAACGGCCACAATCGTGACGCCGGCGATATACGTCCCACGATCGACACTGTACTCATTTTGTTTGGCTTGCTGCACCTCGAGATACCAAGTTTCGAAGTTGATCGACCCGGCCCATCTCAGTTTGTCGAAGCGCGCTTTGAGTTCGCTGCGAGATTGTTGACTAAATGCAGCGACAAGGCGCCCGGTTGCACTTAACAACGATGGGAACACGCTGCCGACGTCTACATGCAGCCTAAAGGGGATCGAGGAGCGCGATAGCGCGACAACAACCATTTGATCTGGATCTGTGACATCGACGGCGATTGCCGTCACGTTGTAGGTGGTGGAAAGTTGGTCGAGGCCAGCTTGAATCAACGCTGGAAAAGCGTTGGAATCAAGGGTACTACGCGCAAGGGCCAACATGCCGATGCCAAGCCGATAGTGTTTGGTTTGGCGATCAAACGCAACGAGTTTTTCTTCGACAAGCGCGCGCAAGATGTGTAGACAGGTGCTAGGGACCAGGCTTAAGGCCTGCGCGATCGCGTTTACGCCAAGCGGGGCACGGACCTTGCCCAGCAAGCGCAAAATCGCAATAGAACGCGATACGGCCGGGACCGGACGGATCCGAGGCGGCGGCCTGACTGCGACGCGCTCTGGCCCATTGTCGTTTGGGGCTTGGATGGCTTGCTGGACGAGTTGCTTGGGCGAAGTCATTGGCTAGGTTCGCATCGGTCGAGAGTTGGTTGCGCCTGAACCGCGAGCTGGTTGAACGTTGGCTAACGGTATTTAAGTTTTTAATTTTAATGTCATTGTACTAATACAACAAGTGGTTTCATTTGACAATAAAAAAGGGCAGCGATACAGTGAGGTACTCGCGGCGAGGACCAATGCACTGCGCGATGGCGTCGCGCTGAACTGCAACTCACTTGTCACCCGTTTACCCAACAAAGCAAGCCAATGCCAAAACTCACCGCGTTTACGTCGTACGCAGACGCACAAGCAAATTTTTCATCCGAAAAATTATGGGAGCTCTTCGACGGCAATCGTGAGCAACTCAATATCGCTCACGAATGCGTCGATCGCTATGCTTCGCAGGGGCAAACCGCTGTCATCGTGCTTCGTACCGATGCACCCGATGAGCTCATCTCGTACAAGCAGCTAGCCAAGCAGTCGTCGCAGATGGCGCATTTTTTAATTGCGCGCGGCATCAAAAAGGGCGATCGTGTTGCGGTCATGCTTGAGCCCTCACTGGCGTTTTACACCTGCTTATTCGGCATCATGAAGGCTGGTGCGATTGCCGTGCCGCTCTTCACACTGTTTGGCCCCGACGGGCTAAATCTTAGAATCGCTGACTGCCTACCCAGTCTTTTATTTACCAACTCAGAAAAAATCGGCATCGTTTCTGCTGACTATCAATCGCGCACCCTCTTGGCCAACGACGATCTAATGGCCTCGCTTGCACAATACCCTGACACTTTTACAACCGCGACCAACGCCACTGACTACGCCATGTATCAGTACACGTCGGGCACCACAAGAGAACTCCCTGAAGCAGTCAAACACACGCACCGATCAATCGTGACTTTGATGGTGGCAGCGCTTTACGGCACAGGGCTGCGGCCAGGCGATCGTTTCATGTGCCCGTCTTCGCCCGCTTGGGGCCATGGACTATGGCATGGCACACTCGCGCCGATGGCGCTTGGTCTTACCATTGGCTCTTTTGCCGGCAAATTCAACGCTGCGGTGTTACTAAAAGGGCTAGCTACGCACCGCTTCACCAACATATCAGCAGCGGCTACCCACTACCGAATGATGAAAAATTCGGGCTCTGCGTCTCATTACCAGTACGTGTTTAAAAAAATGTCGTTTACCGGCGAGCCGATCGATAGCGCCACCGAAGAATTCATCCAACAAACCTTCGGGCTGCAAGTCTGCAGCATGTATGGCACGACCGAAATTGGCGTCATCCTAGTGAGCTACCCCGGCGCTGAAGACTTTGCCCACAAACCAGGCTCTCTCGGAAAACCCATACCTGGTGCGCAGGTTCAGGTGCAAGACGCAGCCGGTCAGGCCTGTGCCGCCAATGTCATCGGCGAGATCAAAGTTTGGCGAAAAGGCCAGTGGCTTGCTACAAAAGATCTTGGACATGTCGACTCCGAAGGGTATTTTTATCATGGCGGCCGCGCCGACGACGTCATCATTTCTGCCGGCTGGACAATGAGTGCTGTCGAGATCGAAGATGCCATTCTGAAACATCCCGACGCCCAAGAGGCCGCAGCGATCGGCATACCTGACAGCTTACGGGGTCAAGCCGTGAAAGCGTTTGTTGTCAGCCAGCGACCTGGCGACGAAACATTTATTCAAGAGCTTCAAGATTTAGTCAGAACACGCTTAAGCCAGCACGAGTATCCCCGCCATATCGTGTTTGTGTCAGAGCTGCCAAAAACACCTGCCGGAAAAATTCACCGCAAAAAACTTCGCGAGATGTCGGCATGACCGCAAGGCAAACATCACCCTAACGAGTGGTGTTTAACGCATTAGAAAACAATTTTTATGATCTAGCCTTAAAAAGAATTCTTCAGGAGATCTACATGTCATCACCACTCATCGGCCAGCGCAGCTTTCCAAAAATTACTGAACAAGGACTTGAAGATCTGCAGCGACGCATTGGGGTCAAAATCGGCGCAACCGCCGAACCTTGGTGTTACGAAGCCACCCGCGACAACATTCGGCACTATGCACACGGCATCGGTGACGACAACCCGTTATGGTGTGACCCAGAGTACGCTGCAAAAACGAGCCACGGCACCATCATTGCCTTGCCAAGTTTTCTGTATTCAACAAGCCGGATTGTGTCGGGCTATGTTGGGGGCTTGCCCGGTGTGCATGCAATGTGGTCAGGCTCGAACTGGACTTGGCATCAACACGCCAAACGCAATGATGTCATTAGCACTGAGGCCTATCTGAAGGATCTCGTCGAACACGACACCCGCTTCGCTGGCAAAGCAATTCAACAAACTTATCACGTCGATTTTTTCAATCAAACGGGCGACAAACTTGCCGAAGCTGACACTTGGTGCTTCCGCACTGAGCGTGACCACGCGCGCGAGAAAGGCACCAAATACATCGAGGTACAAGAAAAAGGTGTTGTCCCTTACTCCGATGAAGAATTGAAAGAAGCCTACAAGCTCTACGCCAACGAAGAGGTCCGTGGTGCTAACACACGTTATTGGGATGACGTTCAAGAAGGCGACGAGTTGCCAGTCTTATTTAAAGGCCCGATGACCGTCACTGGCTTCATCGCCTACGCGCAAGGCTGGGGCGGGCTTTATATTCGTGCCAACAAACTCGCCTGGCAACTGATTGACGCGCATCCAGGCGTTGGTATCAAAAATCGCTTCGGCGTACCAGATGTACCAGAGCGTGTGCACTGGGAAGAAGAGTTTGCCCTTGAAGTCGGCGCACCTGGCGCCTACGATTACGGTCCAGAGCGCAGTTCGTGGTTGATGCATCAGATGACCAACTGGATGGGAGACGAAGGCTTTTTACGCCAGGCTGATTGCAAGATTCGTCGTCATAATCCAGCGGGAGACATGCTGTTCATTCGCGCAAAAGTGACAAAGAAATACAAGGAGGGCGATCGCCACCTTGTCGCCATCGCGCAAGAGGCACATAACCAAAACAATGAACTATCGGTGTTAGGCTCTTGTATTGTGCAACTTCCAGCGCGAGGCTAATCCCATGCATGCACCCTCAGACACTGACTCATCGGCCGACATATCGGGCAAAAGTCCTCTGATCGGTGCTGCGTGGCTTGATCCAAGTGCCAAGCAAGGGTCTTTAGTCGGCTTACGCGTGCTAGATCTTTCGCGCGTGCTGGCAGGCCCAATGTGTGCGCAGATGTTGGCAGATCATGGAGCAGACGTCATCAAGGTCGAAGCTCCGCAGGGTGACGAAACGCGGTTGCTCGGTCCGCCCTTTGTTGAGCCCGGACAAGCAGCCTACTTTTCGGCAATCAATCGTGGCAAGCGTGGCCTCAGTCTCGATCTCACTCGGCCTGGCGACCGTGCAGTTCTTGAAGCCTTACTCGCTGACGCTGATGTGTTGATCGAAAATTTTGTCCCCGGCACGATGGCAAAGTGGGGGCTCGGCTACGACGAGTATTTGGCAGAAGCCTTTCCCAAACTCATTTACTGCAGTATCTCTGGCTTTGGCGACACCGGCCCGTTGGCGAACTTGCCTGGCTACGATGCGGTCCTGCAGGCCATGTGCGGTCTCATGAGTATCAATGGCGATCCACATTCTGGCCCCACCCGAATCGGCGTACCGGTGGTCGATCAGGTCACCGGCTACAACGCCTTTTCTGGAATCATGATGGCGCTGTGGGCCCGTATCCGCACCGGGCAAGGTCAGCGCGTTGAAGCTACGCTATTCGACTCTGCCTTAAGCATGCTGATTCCGCACGCTGCCAACTGGATGACCTCTGGCAATACCCCAGCCTTAACCGGCAGCGCACATCCCAACATCCCAACTTACAACCGCTTTGAAGTGGGCGATGGCCAAATTTTTTTAGGGATCGTGAATGAAGGACAATTTAAAAAGTTCTGCAAACATATCCAGCGGGAAGATCTGCTGAGCAATCCAATGTTTGACAGCAATGCGAGCCGCATGACAAACCGTGAAGCGCTGCGACTAGAAATGGAAGTGGCACTCAAAGGGTTTACGCGAGCCGAACTTTGCAAAGATCTCATGGCGCTTGGCGTGGCCGCGGGTCCAGTCCATACGGTACCTGAAGCCTTTCAACAACCGCATACCGCCGCGCGCGAAATGTTTGTTCAACGCGATGACTATCAGGGTGTTGGACTACCCATCAAATTATCAAAGACACCGGGCACTGCAGGGATCCGTCCGCCTCGTTTGGGCGAGCATAACCCTGTCATTATTCGCTAAGCGCGTAGACGGCTAGGGGTAAGCGATTAGTCCGCCGCTGCTGTGAGCTGTTTAAAATAGCCACTGACTAGACCACGATAGGTCTGACAAAAGCTGCCCCTGAAGCGAGACAATAATGAAACTGCCTTTTCTGCTGACCCGCCTATTCAAAACGACGAGTGCTGCTCTGGTCGCAACGAGCTTAATGTTCAGCGTAGCCGCTGAAGCGCAGCCCAAATGGCCGGACAAAACCGTAAAGTTGATTGTGCCTGCACCTCCGGGTAGCGCTCCTGACACCCAAGTTCGCCTCATCGGTCAAAAACTTTCTGAGCGTTGGGGCCAACCAGTTGTGATTGAAAACGTTGTCGGTGCGGCGGGCAATATTGGCACTGATCGGGTCGCCAAGGCTGCGCCCGATGGCTATACGTTCTTGTACAACACGATTGGGCCCACCGCAGTCAATCCGACCTTAATGGCGGGCAAGATGCCCTACGATGTTGAGAAAGATTTGATTCCGGTGAGCTTGGCAACGAAGACTCCTAACTTCATCACAGTTCACCCCTCGGTACCGGTTAACAATATGCAAGAGCTCATCGCTCTCGCAAAAAAAGATCCTAGCAAAGTGCGCTACGGCACTCCTGGCCCTGGCACAACGCAACACCTGACAGGCGAGTTACTGAATTTGGTTGCAGGCATCAAGATGACCAGCATCCCTTACAAGTCAAGTGCACAAATGACCACCGATGGCCTCGGGGGTCAGTTTGAGGTATTAATTCATAACACCCCTGTACTGTTGCCGTACATTCGCTCAAATGCCATTCGTGTCATTGGGATTACGAGTGATGCACGTTCGCCCGCTCAGCCCGAGGTACCCACTGTGATTGAACAAGGCATTAAAGACTTTGAGATCACAGCTTGGTTTGGTTTCATGGCGCCTGCCGGAACGCCAAAACCCATCGTCGATCAATTGTCGAAAGATGTCGCCGCCGTACTGGCCACGCCCGACGTGAACAAACGTATTAGTGAGATGGCGACAGAAGTGATCGGCAGCACTCCCGAGTTTTATGCCGCCTTTGTGAAAAGCGAAACCGCGAAATGGAAAGAAGTGATCATCAAAGCCAAGATGACACCCGATTGACGCCCCCCGTATCCTTAAGGATGGCTGATTCTGTTTAAAGTTCGATGAGCCCGATTTCTTTTATGAGACGTCGGGCTCATGACTTAGAGGCTTAAGGTTTGCAACTTGTTTGACGCCAACCCGGTCCAGTCAGCTGCAATGCATACCGCGGGGCTCAGTTGTGTAGAAAATTCTCTATTTCGTTTTTAAGAGTTGCTGTGTCAACTCAACGCCAATCGCCTGATTCACAAACTGTAATGTGGCGACCTTTGTTAAATCAACATCACCGGCTTGATAAAGACCTGCCTTAACCATCTGAGCATAAAAATCTTGAATGCGCTCAGCTTTCATCGCACCGATCCCCAGCGCGCGAGCCTCACCCGAATCAACAATGCCTTGCTGCTTCATTAAGCTAACCGAGGCCTCAACTTCAGCGGCAGATAACTCGGGGTTATCTTTCAGCATCAACGCAGTCGCGGCCTTGCGATCGCCGTACATAAAGTTGACCCAGCCAAGTATCGACGCGTCGACAAACTTCTGCACAAGCTCTGGTTTGTTTTTTACCGTGTCCGCCCGAGTTTCGATAAGCGTGCTGTAGGTTGAAAAGCCATGATCCGCTAATAGGTGCACGACCGGATCAAATTTGCCTTGCTCTTTGATATAGATAGGCTCGGCCACCGAATAACCCTGCTGGATGGACTTGGCGTTTGAAAGAAAAGGCCCGAGGTTGTAGTTGTAAGGCTTCAAGGACTCGTCTCGAAATCCATGCGTGACCTTCAACCATTGCCACCAAGTAAATTGCCCATCTTTCGCAATGTAGGCAACAGGCGCCGCCTTTAACGCCGCAAAGTTTTCGTAACCTTGCCCTGGGTGTGCCATCAGCGCCTGAGGGTCTTTCTGAAACATTGCCGCCACCGCAACCACGGGCACTTTGTTCTTGACGTTATCAAAGCTATGTAACAAGTTACCCGTCATTAAAAAATCAATGCGTCCCGCGGGCAAGAGCGGACGATTATTAACCTGCGGACCGCCCTGAATAATTTTGACATCCAGGCCATATTTTTTATACGTCCCATCCGCGAGCGCCTGATAGAAGCCACCGTGCGCGGCTTGAGCTTTCCAGTTGGTTGCGAAGGAAACTGCCTGCTGCGCCTGTGCAAAACTTGTTGTCAACAACAACGTTCCGGCCAGCTTACATAAAAATTTGTACGACATGATTTTCCTATTCGAAACTTGGCTGATGAACTAACAGCTTTCTGGACAAAACATTTAGGATTAAAAACACCATCACACCAGTCACCACAAGTAACAACAGTGCGGCAAACATTTTAGGAGTTTCAGTACGAAAACTTGCCTCAAGAATGCGCGACGCTAAACCCGTATCGCGGCCCGCTGCGCCAGCAACCATTTCTGCGGTCACGGCACCAATCAAACTCAAGCCACCTGATATTTTCACTCCTGCTAAAAAGTACGGTAATGCTGAAGGTGCTCGCAGCAGGGCCAAGCGCTGCCAAGGCGTAGCCCGATACAACCGAAACAGATCAAGTAAATTTTTGTCGATTGACCGCAAGCCAATCACAGTATTCGACAAGATCGGAAAAAACGCTACGATCCAGGCACACAGCAACAACGCAGCCATTGTGCTTTCGATATAGATGAGCATGAGCGGAGCGACCGCAACGATTGGGGTGACCTGCAGCACAACAGCTAGCGGAAACAAGGCGCGCTCTGTACCGGGTGATAGTGCAAACACCGACGCAATCAAAACACCACCAAGACACGCTAGACCTAAAGCGCTAAGCGTGATTTTTACGGTAAACCACCAACTTCCAAATAGAGAACTCCAGTTCGCGATCAGCGCTTCAATCACGACCGAAGGTGCAGGTAGCGTGTACGCAGGTACCTGGGCCCAGCGTACAAATAACTCCCAGCCGCAAAGCAACGTCAGACAGACAGCCGTCGGCAGAAAAATGTTACCCAACTTCATGGTGGCGTCATCCTAACAGGGCTCGCCTCATCGAGTGCTTCGCTAAGCGATTGGCAATGTTGAATAAACGCTGGCGTTTGCCGAAAACTAGCAGAACGCGGGTACGGTTGATCGATACGTACTTCAGCGACCACCTTGCCCGGCCGTGCTCCCATCACAAGCACTCGTTGGCTCAGAAACACGGCCTCAGCCACGTTATGGGTGACAAACAGCGCCGCCATAGACTGACCGTGCCACCACGTCTGTAAGTCAACGTTCAAGCGTTGGCGAGTGATATCGTCTAGCGCGGCAAAGGGCTCATCCATCAGTAAGACTTGAGGCTGGGACACCAACGCGCGCGCAATCGAGACCCGCATCTTCATTCCACCCGATAATTGGACTGGATAGCTTTGCGCAAATTCTCCAAGGCCGACTTGTTCAAGCACTCGAGCAATCACGGCCTCTGCGTCAAGCCGTGACCGACCATGCAAACGTAAGGGTAGCCAAACATTATCAAACACCGTTGCCCAAGGCAGCAGTGTGGGTTCTTGAAACACGTACGCCGTCGAGCGGCCAGTTTGATCGTTTTGTGCCGGTGAAACTACGGTGCCTTCTGTTGGTATTGCCAAGCCAGCGACCAACTTCAACACGGTGCTTTTCCCGCAACCAGAGGGCCCCAACAAGGTAACAAACTCGCTTTGAGCAACACTCAACGAGGTATCCCGCAAGGCAAGCAACCCTGACTCGAAACGCATCGCAACACCACTGAGTTCAATCACCGCTCGGTGCCTGGCAACGTTATCGAGTTCGTTCACAGAGGCACACTCGGCGTCATAGGGTTTGCTGTTAGATGGAGAAGCGCAGGAATGCTGCAACAAGATTAGCATGTGCCCGCTACGCTTAGACACGAGCGCCTTGGCATCTCCTATGCGCTTTATCCGCCGCCTACGTCGTCATGAAACTGCACGAGAAAAACGGTGAAACAACCTGATGATAGTGGCGCCCAATATTGCACTAATGTGGTGCGCTTGCACCGATACGGGGCGCATCTGCGGTTGACCTAGGGTTTTTACCAATTAATTTGGCTAGTATCTGCTGGCATGCATCTTGCTTTCAACTGAACACACGTCACTTGATTCATAGGGAGTACGAGATGTCTATCAGCCGTAACGCAGTCGCCTCTTCACTAGCCGCAGGGCTGCTCTCTTGCTTAGGGTTCAGCGGATCTGCCATTGCACAAACCGCCGCACCTGCCGCGCCAGCAGCCGCGCCCGCACCTGCAGATCCAGGCCCATTGACCGCAAACGTTTCACTCACCAGTGACTATCGCTATCGCGGCATTTCTCAATCCAATTTACAGCCGGCTATTCAAGGTGGATTTGATTACGCCCACCCCAGCGGCTTTTATATCGGCAACTGGAACTCCTCTATTAGCTGGATTTCTGACGCAGCCTCGGCCTCGGGCAAGAGCGCCTCAGCCCCGATTGAAATGGATTTTTACGCTGGTTACAAATACGAATGGTCGAAGGGCTTTGCGGCAGATGTAGGGGTACTGCAATACTACTTCCCGACCTCGGGCGCGACCGGTTTTACGACCAATCCGAATTCAACCGAACTCTACGCCGCTCAAAACTTCACCTTTGACTCGGTCACCGGTTACTTGAAATTTTCGTATGCCGTCACAACACTCTTCGGCTTTTCAAATAGCTCGGGCTCAAACTACACCGACCTCACAGTCAACTATGACACAGGCGTCTGGGGGCTCACGCTCAACGCTCATGCCGGCTATCAATACATTGCAGGAACTGCCAGTGGATCCAATGTCACAAACGACAGCCTGTATAGCTATACAGACTGGAAGTTAGGCGTGACCAAAGACTTCGGTAGCGGCTTAAGCCTGGGGATTGCGTATCTCGGTACGAATGCAAAAAAGGGAGCCTATATCAACTCACAGGGTAAAGCCTTGGGCGGCGATACGGTCTTAGCCACATTAACGAAAACCTTTTAATTTTTCAGGGGACTGCCGTGAAATTGATCACAGCCATCATCAAACACTTCAAGCTTGACGAAGTGCGCACTGCCCTCACTGCTGTCGGCATATCGGGGGTCACCGTGACCGAAGTTAAAGGTTTCGGTCGTCAAAAAGGCCATACCGAGCTGTATCGGGGCGCAGAGTACGTTGTTGACTTTCTGCCCAAGATCAAGCTCGAAGCCGCCGTGTCTGATGAACTTTTAGATCAGGCCCTGGAAGCAATCGAGAAGGCCGCTCGTACGGGAAAGATTGGAGACGGAAAGATTTTCGTCACGCCCATCGATCATGTCATTCGCATTCGCACCGGTGAAACCGGCGCGTCGGCACTTTAAAGACGAGGTGTATTGTGTCAAATTGGTTAAATAAACTTTTAGCAACTGGCCTGTTGGCGGCTGTGATGGGTGTCGCGGGGTTTGCCTCCACAAGCTCAGCTTACGCGCAAGACGCCAAACCAGCCGCAACAGCTACCGCACCTGCAGCCGCAACCGCGGCGCCCGCTGCTGCACCGGCAGCGATTGTTCCCAACAAGGGCGATACGGCCTGGATGATGGTCTGCACCGCCTTAGTCTTATTAATGTGTCTGCCCGGTTTGGCACTCTTTTACGGTGGCTTAACGCGTAGTAAAAACGTCTTGTCGATTCTGATGCAATGCTTGGTCGTGTTCTCACTGATCATCGTACTGTGGTCAATTTACGGTTACAGCCTGGCCTTTACCGAGGGCAGCGCGTTTATCGGAAAATTCGATCGACTGTTTTTAGCAGGGCTTAACCCAGAAGTAGTCGCGGCCACTTTCAGTAAAGGCGTTGCAATCCCTGAGTACGTATTCATGGTTTTTCAGGGTGTATTCGCAACGATCACCTGCTGTCTGATCATCGGTGCCTTCGCAGAGCGTGCAAAGTTCTCAGCCATCCTGTTGTTTATGGTGCTGTGGTTCACCTTTGCCTACTTGCCAATCGCCCACATGGTCTGGTTCTGGCCTGGTCCAGACGACATCAAAGATGCCGCATCGCTTGAGGCCATGACCGCTAAAGCTGGCTGGTTGTTTCAAAAAGGCGTGCTCGACTTCGCAGGCGGTACCGTGGTGCACATCAACGCCGCGATTGCTGGTCTAGTAGGTTCGTTTGTGATCGGTAAACGTTTAGGCTTTGGCAAAGAGTCAATGAAGCCACACAACATGGTTCACGTCATGATTGGCGCTGCGCTGCTTTGGTTTGGTTGGTTTGGCTTTAACGCGGGATCAGCGCTCGAAGCCAACGGCACAGCAGCGTTAGCCTTTGCTAATACCCTGTTGGCAACCGCCGCTGCAGTGCTGGCGTGGACGTTTGCAGAATGGCTCTTGCGGGGCAAACCTTCGCTACTAGGCGCTGCCTCTGGCTGTGTCGCTGGTTTGGTTGCAGTGACTCCTGCCGCTGGCTTTGTGGGTCCGATGGGCGCTCTAGCGATCGGTGCTGCGGGCGGATTCATCTGTATCTGGGGCGTCAGTGGCTTAAAGAAATTGTTGGGCTCAGATGACAGCTTAGACGTGTTCGGTATTCACGGCGTTGCAGGGATTTTAGGTGCCTTGCTTACTGCAGTGTTCGCCGCACCCAAGCTGGGTGGCACCGGGATTTACGACTACGTCACCAACGCTGCCGCTGCTGACTACTCAATCATCGACCAGTTCTTGATTCAAGGTCAAAGCGTCTTGATCACTCTGGTTTGGTCTGGCGTGGTGTCTTACATTGCGTTCAAAATTGCTGACTTAGTGTTTGGTTTACGGGTGCCGGAAGACCAAGAGCGTGAGGGTCTGGATATCACGTCACACGGTGAGTCCGCTTACGAAAGCTAAGTATTTCATTATTCACAACGTCGGCGTGTACATCATGAACTTATTATGTACACGCTGATTTATAAGATATTTTGTTGTTTTTTGCAAAATGTCACACATTTTTGCGTTTTTTAATGCACAATTCGGATTGTCTATTTTGTTTATTAAGTTCTACGAGGGGGCCCCCTCGGTCAATAATAGACTTGAAGCAAACTCTGGAGAAAAAAACATGTCAGACGTAATCAATAACGGCGTTAAATTAGTTGGCGAAACAATGTTACCCGGCGCAAGCCTGTTGCTGGACGGTAATCTTGTGAACGGCGCTGCCCACGTGGCAGCTGGTGCTGCAGCCGCAGCGTTTGTGGCTCCTTGGGCAGTTTTATTGGTCGTCGCTGACTCGTTCTCGAAGTCGGTTTCGGGCAAAAACCTCTGGGATCATATCAATGTCGGCAAAAAGACAGCAGAAACTGAAGTCGTTGCTGCCTAAGACTTGATTGCACAATCCCGTAGTAAGAAACGCCCCGTTCACGGGGCGTTTTTATTTTTGATGTCGCTTGGTTACCACGCAAACGCCAGTCGGGTTCCTTCATCGATCGCACGCATCGCATCTAACTCTGTTGCCACGCGCGCACCGCCAATCAAATCGATATGCGAGACTGCACCAATCAACTCGTTTGCCAACTCTTGCTCAGAGTCCTGCCCTGCACACAAGACAATGGTGTCAACATCTAGAACATGCCGCTCGCCATTCACGCTGTAATGCAAACCTTGATCATCGATTTTGTCGTAGGTACAGCCTGACACCGCAGTCACGCCTCGTTTAGAGAGCTTGGTGCGATGTATCCACCCGGTACTCTTGCCTAAACGAGCCCCTGGCTTTTTT
>CALCPT010000095.1 GCA_937897265.1 uncultured Alcaligenaceae bacterium | reverse complement strand
GAAACTCGCTCGCACTCAGACTTTCAAAATCGGCGTGTCGCAAACGCTCGCGATCGCTGGCTGAGAGCGCAGCGTCAAACTGAATTTTTTCTTCTTCTCGAGGCTGAGAATTGACCGCTGCGCGTACCGCAGCGAGCGCCTCTTGCGCTCGGGCGAGGCGTTTAGGCTTTGGCGCCGCCTCGGTTGTTTTAGGCAACATTTGTGCCAATAACTGTTGCGTCAACTCGGGATTGCGAAAATAGGCATCGAATAATTGCTCAAACACCGCCTGATCTTGCTGGCGACACACAAGCGTTGCCTGTAAAGCTGCACGCAAATCCGCTTTTGCCTCAACCCCGACTAACATGGCCGCCTGCAACCCACAACTAATGCGCGCGCTATCCATGGGTAAACCGGCGCGCCTAAGCGTTCGTCCGAATCCGATGATATTCTCGGCCATCTTTCCGGTACGTGCGTCACCGAGTTGCATCAGCGCTCTCTAAAAGCGGTAATCGCGCATGCAGCATGTGGCTAAACTGAGGGCTCAGCGTCTGGGTCAGGCAGCAACAAAGTTTCGAGCATCGGCTCAAGCGCCGCAATATCCTCGCGCTGCTTGAACAGAATTCCAACAGTATCTTGCACCACCTCAGGGTCAAGCCTGAGGGTATCCAGTGCAACCAACGCGCGCGCCCACTCAACACTCTCAGCAATTCCCGGGCTCCGACTAAAAGCACTCACAAAGGGCGCACTGCGCAGTCGTTGAACAAACGTGGCCACCTGTTGCGCGAGCGACTCACCGGCCTGCGGTACATGTGCGCGAACAATTGAAAGCTCGCGCTCGCGCTCAGGATAATCCAGCCATTGGTATAAGCAGCGACGCTTAACCGCATCGTTTAAATCACGCGTACGGTTACTGGTCAAAATTGTGACGGGCGCGCACGCCGCCTTGATCGTTCCAAACTCGGGGATACTGACTTGAAACTCACCTAGATATTCAAGCAAAAAAGCTTCGAACGGAGCATCGGCTCGATCAACTTCGTCAATCAGCAATACAGCACCGGGCTCAGTCGCCTCAAGCGCTTGCAATAAGGGACGTCTAATTAAATATTTTTCTTGATAAATCTCGTGCTCGAGTTGCTCGGGGTTCGCCCCCTCTGGCTGAGCACGCATGTGCATGAGCTGAGCTGCATGATTCCACTCGTACAGCGCCTCACGCTGTTCCATACCGTCATAACACTGCAGACGTATCAGGGGTCGATCCAAGACTTTTGACAGAGCCTTGGCTAATTCGGTTTTACCCACTCCCGGCTCGCCTTCAAGCAGCAAAGGCCGTTGCAGTCGCAAGCTTAGAAAAACAGCGGTCGCTAAGCGTCTTTCCGCCTGGTAGCCAACGGCTGCCAGGGCTTCGATCAACGCGTCGATTGAATCGACGCTAAGCTTGCCCGTCATCTTGATTCCTAAAACCCATCTCGGGGCTAACCGAGTGCCTCTTGAACAGCGCGGCGCGTTTGCACTTTGATTAACTGCGCACGGTACTCAGACGAAGCGTGAATATCGCTATTCAACCCGGAGGCATCGATCGACACGCCCGCAACAGATTCAGGTGCGAATTTGTTTGCTAACGCAGCCTCAAGGCCAGCATGCCGGAATACGCCGTTGGCCGCGCCCGTGACCGCAACGCGTGGCCCCTGCGCTGTATCCGCCACAAACACACCCACCATCGCAAACCTCGAAGCGCCCTGTTTAAATTTGGCGTAAGACGCACGCTTGGGGATTGGAAAACTCACTGCCGTAATCAGTTCGCCCTCTTGCAAAGCAGTCGCGTACATTCCTAAAAAGAAATCGTCCGCTGCAATCTTACGCGTGGTCGTGTGGATGGTTGCCCCCAAGGCCATTACCGCGCTAGGGTAGCAAGCGGCAGGATCATTATTCGCGACCGAGCCACCGAGCGTGCCCATCGCGCGCACCTGTCGATCACCAATGCCCCCAGCCAACGCAGCCAACGCAGGAATGTGTTGTTTGACCAATGCGTTTTGCTCAACATCACAGTGCTTAGTCATCGCACCAACCACGAGTTGGTCGCCCTCTTTGCGTACTCCGCTTAATTCGCTGACCCGACTCAAATCCACCAGTTTTTCAGGTTGCATCAGGCGTTGCTTCATTGAGGCTAGCATGGTCTGCCCGCCGGCAAGTGCCTGGCCACCGGCCTGTACTAGCTTAGCTGCCTCAGCTAATGAAGCAGGACGATCGTATGTGAATGCGTACATGTCGAACTCCTCTGTTTATGCTTTTGCTGATTGAATGGCTTGCCACACGCGATGAGGCGTAGCAGGCATATCCAAATCTTTTACGCCTAACGGTGCCAAGGCATCTAACACAGCGTTCATCACCGCAGGCGGTGACCCAATCGCACCGGCTTCACCACACCCCTTTGTACCCAAGGGGTTGTGCGTGCAAGGCGTGCACACATGTCCAATATTGAACTGAGGAAAATCATCGGCACGCGGCATCGCGTAATCCATAAACGAGCCTGTTAACAGCTGGCCAGTCTCGCGGTCGTAGACGCAGTTTTCAATTAAGGCTTGGCCAATACCTTGCACCAAGCCACCATGCACCTGACCCTCAACAATCATCGGATTAATGATGGTGCCAAAGTCGTCAACCGCGGTGAAGCGATCTAAGCGCACTGTCCCAGTCTCTGGGTCAATCTCAACCTCAGCGATATAGGTGCCCGAAGGGAACGTGAAGTTAGTCGGGTCATAGAACGCTGTTTCGTTCAAGCCAGGTTCGAGAGTGTCCAGAGGATAGTTATGGGGCACATACGCCGTCAACGCAACCGTACCAAAGGGAATTTTTTTATCGGTACCGCGCACCGTAAATTCACCATTCGCAAAATCGATATCCGTATCCGAAGCTTCCATCAGATGTGCGGCAATCTTTTTAGCCTTTGCTTCGATCTTATCGAGCGCCTTCATGATTGCAGCGCCTCCAACCGAGATCGAACGTGAGCCATAAGTTCCCATACCAAATGGCACGCGACCCGTATCACCGTGAACGATGTCCACGGCATCAACTGCGATCCCCAGGCGCGAGGCTACAACTTGCGCAAAGGTTGTTTCGTGTCCTTGACCATGACTGTGCGAACCAGTAAAGACAGTCACGCTACCGGTTGGATGCACACGCACTTCGCCACACTCAAACAAACCTGCACGGGCGCCTAACGCACCAGCGATGTTGCTTGGTGCTAAACCACAAGCCTCGATATAGCTCGAGTAACCAATACCACG
>CALCPT010000094.1 GCA_937897265.1 uncultured Alcaligenaceae bacterium | reverse complement strand
ATGATGTCCTTCATCCGGTCGGTGATGCGAAAGTGTCCTTCGGGGTCCATCGTGCCGACATCACCGGTATGCAACCAGCCGTCCTTGTCGATTGTCTCAGCGGTTTTCTCGGGCTGGTTCAGGTAACCCATGAACACATTGCGCCCACGTACCAGCAATTCACCAGTCTGGTCGTCAACGCGCACTTCGACGCCGTCCGTGGCTGTGCCGATGGTGCCCGGCCGCATCCGGTCCACCCTGCTGGCGGTGCCCAATGCGCCGGATTCCGTCATGCCCCAGCCTTCAAGCATTGGTATGCCCAGCGCCAGGTACCAACGGATCAGTTCTGGCGAAATTGGCGCAGCGCCCGACAGCAGGGCCTGCGCCTTGTGGATGCCGATCATCTTGCGCACGTTGTTGAGCGCAAGCACGCGTCCGATCTCAAAGCGGATCTTGAGCCACGGACTGACTGTCTGGCCTGCGAGCACTTTGTCGGCCACCTGTCCGCCGATGCCAATGGCCCACGCGTACGCCAGCTTCTGAACCGCGCCCGCTTCCTTGAGCGTGATCATCACGGTGGAGTACATCTTTTCCCACACCCGAGGCACGGCAAAGAAGACGTGGGGCTGCACCTCGCGCAGGTTCTCGAACACCGTCTCGGGGTTCTCGACGAAGTTGATGATCGACGAGCGGTTGCTTGCGCTGCGCTCTGAGCAGCCGGGCTTTGTGTCACGCAGCTTTGGCACGATTTCAGCGTTTAATGCCAACGGTGCGATGCCTCACTACCGTCCGACACAAGCCTCGCACGCCCAAATCAAGGGCGACGGTTTGTTATTGATTGACTCGGGGGCGCAATATCTGGGAGGTACCACTGACATTACCCGGGTGGTTCCGGTTGGTACGCCGACTGAGCCGCAAAAAGACGATTACACGGCGGTTCTCAAAGCAATGATTGCCTTGTCGCGTCTGAAGTTTCCTCGCGGAGTCGCCTCGCCAATGCTGGATGCCGTCGCGCGAGCGCCGTTGTGGGATCGCTTGGCCGAATATGGTCACGGCACGGGCCACGGAGTCGGGTATTACCTGAACGTACACGAAGGCCCGCAGGTGATCTCGTATCGCGCAGCACCCGCTCCGCACACTGCTATGCAACCAGGCATGATTACCTCGAACGAACCCGGGTTATATCGGCCGGGTCGTTGGGGCATACGGATCGAAAATCTGGTCTGTAATCAAAGTGCAGGCACCTCTGAATTTGGCGAGTTTCTTGAGTTCGAGACCCTGACACTTTGTCCGATTGATATGACGTGTATACAAGTCAGCCAACTACGCAATGACGAAATTGCTTGGTTGAACGCCTACCACCACGAGGTCTGCACTCGCCTGGCGCCCCGTCTGAGTGGTGACGGCTTAGCTTGGTTGTTGCAGCGCACACAGCCGCTGAGTCGTTAAGGCAGATTTGGTCCTGATTTGCGTGAATGTCTAGGCGTAGTCCCCGCAAAGGTCACGCCTGCGGCTATAATTCAAATTTCCTGCATACGCCGCACGTTTGGGCGTTCATGACATGACCAAATTTGTCTTTGTTACCGGTGGTGTGGTGTCCTCTTTGGGCAAGGGCATCGCCGCCGCGTCTTTGGCTGCCCTGCTCGAATCGCGCGGCCTAAAAGTCACCATGCTCAAGCTCGACCCTTACATCAACGTCGATCCGGGCACGATGAGCCCGTTTCAGCATGGTGAGGTGTTTGTCACCGAAGATGGCGCTGAAACCGATCTTGATCTTGGCCACTACGAGCGCTTTATCTCGTCAAAAATGCGCAAGGCCAATAATTTCACGACCGGCCAGATCTATGAGTCTGTATTGCGCAAAGAGCGCAAGGGTGAATATTTAGGCAAAACCGTTCAGGTGATTCCGCACATCACCAATGAAATTCAAGATTTCATTGCCCGTGGTGCTGAGCAATCTTGGGCGGGTCAAACCGATGTCGCCATTGTCGAAATCGGTGGCACCGTTGGCGACATTGAGTCTTTACCCTTTCTAGAAGCCGTGCGGCAAATGAGTCTACGCATGGGGCGCAACAGCGCCGCGTTTATTCATTTGACCTTGGTGCCGTTTATCGCCTCGGCTGGCGAACTCAAAACCAAGCCAACACAGCACTCAGTTCAAAAACTACGCGAAATCGGCATTATTCCTCACGCGTTGCTGTGCCGCGCCGACCGGCCTATTCCCGACGAAGAGCGCGCCAAAATTTCTCTTTTTTCCAATGTGCCGCTCGATGCAGTGATCTCGGTGTGGGATGCTGACTCAATCTATAAAATCCCAAGCATGCTGCACAAGCAAGGGCTCGACAACCTCATCTGTGAAGTGTTGGCGATTAACCCACCTCAGGCCGACCTAGCGGTTTGGGATAAGCTGGTGTACGGTCTAGAGCATCCCAAGCATCAGGTGCGCGTTGCAATGGTGGGTAAGTATGTCGATCTCACCGAGTCGTACAAGTCACTCAGTGAAGCGCTCATTCATGCTGGGATTCATACCGAATCTCGGGTGATGGTCGACTATATCGATTCTGAGGCGCTTGAGCAGAACGGTACCGATGTGCTGAAGCCCTTTGATGCAATTTTGGTGCCCGGCGGCTTCGGTAAGCGTGGCACCGAAGGCAAAATGTTAGCCATTCAATATGCACGCGAAAACAACGTGCCCTATCTGGGTATTTGCTTAGGGATGCAACTTGCTGTGATTGAGTTTGCACGCCACAAGGCCGGTCTCACGCATGCCAACAGCACTGAGTTCGATCCTCAAACCGAGCACCCCGTGGTTGCCTTGATTACCGAGTGGATTGATCGCGAAGGGCGTGCCGAAGTGCGCGACGAACAGTCAGACTTGGGCGGCACCATGCGCAAAGGCGCACAGCTTTGCCCAGTCAAGGCCGATACTTTGGCCAGTAGCATTTATGGCTTAGAGGTCAACGAGCGTCACCGTCATCGCTACGAAGTGAATAATCTGTACGTGCCTAAGCTCGAACAGGCCGGTATGCTGATCAGCGCTCGCACACCCACCGAAGATCTCCCTGAAATCATGGAGATCCCTGGGCACCCTTGGTTCATCGGCGTACAGTTTCATCCTGAGTTCACCTCGACACCGCGCGATGGGCACCCCTTGTTCACAAGCTATATCCGTGCAGCGTTAACCAGTCAAAATAAGCGCAAGGGTGCTTGATGAAGCTCTGCGGTTTTGACATCGGGCTGGACCAGCCCTTTTTCCTGATCGCGGGCCCCTGCGTGATCGAGTCCGAGCAGCTCCAGATGGACGTGGCCGGCGAGCTCAAGGCGATCAC
>CALCPT010000093.1 GCA_937897265.1 uncultured Alcaligenaceae bacterium | reverse complement strand
GTGATCTTGAGCCGCAGATGCGTTCCACCCTCGTGGGTACCGCTCTCGTCATTTTCTTCTTCAGAGCGATCCCAACACCTGGGCCCGGTGTGACCTGGTGGCTGATCGACGAACTTAAGTTTGATCAACAATTTTTTTCAATACTCTCGTTGGTTGGCAGTGTGTTGTCTTTGCTTGGTATGTTTATTTTTCGTCGCTTCATGGCCGAAAAATCGATTGTTTATGTCGTTGGCACGCTCACCATTTTTGGTACGTTGCTAGCCTTACCGACGTTAGGCATGGTGCACGGTTTACACCATTGGACGGCTGCAATGACCGGTGGCGTTGTGGATGCACACGTGATTGCGCTTATCGACACCGCGCTTGAATCGCCGCTCGGGCAAGTTGCAATGATCCCGATGCTGGCCTGGATCGCGCGCTCGGCACCTGACAATCTGAAGGCAACCTACTTTGCAGTGATGGCTTCGTTTACGAACCTCGCGCTCTCGCTAAGCCAGCTCGGCACTAAATATCTAAACCAAATTTTTGAAATTACGCGAGCGACCAAAACAGCAACGGCCCAAAGTGCGGCAAACTATACCGAACTCGGGCCGCTCTTACTCACCACGATTTGCATTGGCTTTGCGATGCCATTTATAGCGATTGCAATCGTCAAGCTGACGCGCTTTAAAAGTAACTAACGCGCTACCACACTGACGAAAAACCTTTCTGACCCGAGCGACGCTAGGCACTCACCTAACAGAGTCCTGAGCCCAACGCTCTGGTGAGGGCCTAGCTAAACTGACGCTAGGCTCTCACAAGAAGCAAAGTCGCTGTTTAGCCAAGACTATCCGCCCAGATATTGCGCGCCCAGCCCCACGCGTAGACGCCTTCAAGGTCCGTTGGACCCGTCGACACCCCACCAGAACCCGCGACCGTTTTAAACGTCTTTTCGGCTGCATCATACTGATGCACACTTGCAACGTGAACGACCTGCGTATCGTTGACAAAGCTGTAGCAGGTGTTGGTCAGCACAGGCGCAGGATTGACCTCAAAGCCGTTGAGCTGCGCAATGATTGCAGCAGCAGCCACTTTAGCGTGTTGATTCGCCATATGACCCGATTTTGGCATCAGCGGTGCAACTTGAATCGAATCACCCAACACGTGTACATCTTTTGCTGCGGTGGATTCAAAGGTTTTGAAGTCGACCTGTACCCAGCGCTTGTTGGCGTTGGCAATACCACCTTGTACGGCTAAATCACCTGCACGCATCGCAGGCAGAATATTCAAGACATCGGCCTTGAGATCGTCTTGCACATCAAACTTAAGTGTCTTAGTCTTGGCATCTACCGCAGTCACGTTGAACTGTGGACGATATTCGAGGATGCCTGCGTACTGTTCAGCCCATACTTTTTTAAACAAGCCAGGCTTTGAGATGACGTCGGGGTTCGCATCCAGAACAATGACCTTTGATTTAGGCTTATTCTTTTTGAGATAGTTCGCAACCT
>CALCPT010000092.1 GCA_937897265.1 uncultured Alcaligenaceae bacterium | reverse complement strand
TGGGGCCGTCGTATTATTTGTTCTTGTACCGCTTAGTTTTTTTGTCTGGCGCCGCCCTGAGGACCTGGGTCTTGAGCCAGATGGGCAGCGTGGTCAGACAGAGGCTGAAGTGAGTGCAAGAGTGTCAAACGTTGTTGACCACGCGTGGGTCAACAACGAATGGACGATCGCAAAGGCGCTGCGAACCCAGCGATTTTGGTGCATCATCGTTGGTTATTTTTGTGCACTCTTTGCCTGGTATGCAGTGCAAGTGCATCAAACAAAATATCTAGTCGAAGTTGGCTTTAGCCCAGCTACGTCAGCGTGGGCACTGGCACTAGTGAGTGGCGTTGGTATGTTTGGGCAAATCGGCATGGGGGCGCTATCTGATCGAATTGGTCGAGAATGGGCGTGGGGCGCTAGTTGCCTGGGTTCAGCGCTCTCATGCGTGGCCTTGCTGGCGCTTGAAGGTACGCCCACTCTGTGGTTGCTTTACGTGATGGTGCTGTCACAGGGCATGTTGGGCTATGGTATGACCTCACTAATGGGCCCGATTGTGATGGAAATTTTTCAAGGAAAAGCTTTCGGCTCAATCTTCGGTGTTGTCACGATCGCAGTGATGGCCGGAGGCGCGGTGGGCCCTTGGGTGACAGGAGTGATTTTCGACGAAACAGGCAGCTATCGCGTCGCCTTTGCGCTTTCGCTTGCCTGTTGTCTGCTGGCGAGTGTCGCGATCTGGATCGCAGCGCCGCGCAAGGTGCGGTTGGTACAGGGGCGGATTCGCTCTAAAAACACTTAGGATATTTTGTTGACTATCCAGTAGCTAAAGCCCGATAAGACGGCCGTTACAAAACTGCCCCAAGCGATATCGATGAACGCTAATTGTGTTGGAAAGTTGCGTATGACTGCCAGATTGGTTAGGTCGTAGGTCATGTAGCAAAAAAAGCCAAACAGGGCACCATACAAAACAGCGTCAAACCCCGACTGTTTGTTGAGTGCTGGCACGATCACAAAAATACACCCACCGAGCGCATACAACAGGTAAAAAGCGGCGCCCGCCGCGAGTTTGGGTTCGCTAGCCATCAAATCACCCATTTGATCTTGGTACAGAGTTTTTGCGATCCCTAAAAGCCAAATCATGTCCACGACGACGAGGGAGATGAAAAACGAAAAATAGATTGCAAGATACTTGAGCATATTGATTCCTTGGTCGTATCGAACAACACATGTTAGTGCAGACTTGTGCGGCAACACTAAAGTCAATCTAGATGATTTGTAGCTGACTCTTCCACAGTTCGGTTGCTAATCGCGTTTTGTAAGAGACCTAGCGACATACTACTCAGATTCAAAGATTGCCGTCGTACAGTTTCGCACAGACAACCGATGCCCAGCATTCAAATACTATAGGTCTTCAAGCTTTACCTTCACAGTTTTTCCGCCTCGGCGAGATTTCACAACATTGATTCATGACGCGTCATCAAGCTTTTCTAACAAAGTTTCAAGCAACTTTGCGGAAAGGAAATAGGTAGGTGGTCGCTTACGATTGAATTTAGGTGCGACAGAAGCCTTCATTTTGATCTGCGGTGCACTGATGGATCAAGGGATGATGGGTACCAGCGGCTTGTCATGAGCAAAAATAGCAAAACGTTGGGTCTTGACTCAGGCCTTGGCAATCATCTCTTTAATAATTTTGTCGCCCTTCATGTATATAAGGAGCGTGCCCGTCTCTTGTGACACTTTTCGAGCTAATTTTCGGGCGCGTTTTAGCGCTCGAATAACCACCCGAATGTGTTCAGGATACTGTATCCATGTGCGATTCGGTTTCGCATACCTCTCATACTTCGCCAAGAGATCTCACTGTTTTTTGCAGCGAACTTCGGAAACTGATCCATTACTTTGGTGGCGGCTTCTCCGATGACGATAAGGCTCATCACAACAGCGCTTTGAGTGCGTTTATCGTCATGAAAATCTGCTTGATTGAGTCCTTCAACAAAGCTGCACGCATCGGAGGCCGCAACTTGCATATGACTGAGGTAGTCCGTAAGCCACGGACCCTTCATACGGGGATAGCTTCTTGCAAAACTTGTTGCCGAAATTTAATTGGCAGATCCTGAGGCGTTAGTAAATCAACGGGTACGCCCAGTAATTCTTCTAACTCGACCTGAAGGCCGCCAAGATCGAATAATGTGGCGCCTGGTAATGCGTCAACAAGAATGTCAATATCGCTACCGTCATGATCTTACCCATGCAAAACGGAACCGAATACGCGTGGGTTGGTCGCGCGATAGCGACCTGTGGCCTCGCGGATAGCAATACGTTTTAACTCAAGCGCGACAGAAGGTTTCATGTTTTTCAGCGAGTCAATGCTCACGGTAGTAGAAATTGAGCCCATTCAAAGCTCTATTTAATTTACAAGTTGTTACGCAGGCATACGCGATGGCGTAACGCGCCGCGCAAAACAATGACCACTATTTGG
>CALCPT010000091.1 GCA_937897265.1 uncultured Alcaligenaceae bacterium | reverse complement strand
CCGCGCTGGAAATCAAGCGGCCATGGCGGTGGTGCAACGTATGGCAGGCAAGGTGCGGCGGCGCATGCTGCAGTGGCGCCTCGCTCTGTTACAACTGGTGTCACGGTCGGTGCGCAGCAGTTTCGTATTGGTCAGGGCGTGCGACACGGGCGCTTTGGCGAAGGCACCATTATTGGGCTGTCGGGTAGCGGCCTAGATGCACAAGCGCAGATTCAGTTTCGTGAGGTGGGCTCAAAGACACTCGCGCTTGGCGTAGCCAAGCTTGAGATTACACAAAGCTAAGAGGGTGTATTGCTGAGCCTGTCCTAAGCACTCAAGGCTAGAGGGTGATCGCTTGCTAAGTTTGCCGCTGGACAAGGTTCAGTTTGGGCTAGGCAAAAGCCTCAAGCTGTGTTTGTAGTTCAAGCCAGGTGGTTTCGAGGCTCGTTGCGCGCTTAGTGAGTTCGCCATGTTCAGCCAGCACACGCACGCATTCTTCTTTGCGTGCATCGCTGTATAAGTCTGAATCCGCAATTAAAGCATCAAGGCTTTTGAGCTTAGTCTGCACCTGCTCTAATTCTTTCTCAAGCTTGTTAATTTGTTGTTCGAGCGGTTTGCGCAGTTGAGCAGCCTGCTGCCTGAGCTCAGCACTTTCGCGTTTATTGAGTTTTCGCTCTTGGCTTGAAGGGGTCGCTTTTGCCGCTTCTGCTGCTGCGGCCTGCGCCGCGGCTTGTGCTGCTAAGGCTGCTTGTTCGGTCGCCGTCAGTTTGTCTGCCGCACGACCTGCCGTGCGTGCAGCCGCTTCTTGCTTGCGAGCGCGTGCCTGATGCTGTGCCAGCCAGTCACGATAGTCTTCAAGGTCGCCGTCGAACTCTTGTACGCCGCCATCGGCCACAATCCAAAAGCTATCTACCGTGGTGCGCAACAAGTGCCTGTCATGCGATACCAAAAGCATGCTGCCGCCAAACTCGGCCAAGGCCGTGGTGAGGGCTTCGCGAGTTTCAACATCCAAATGGTTGCTTGGCTCATCCAGCAGCAGCAAGTTTGGTTTTTGCCAAACGATCAAAGACAAGGCCAAGCGTGCTTTTTCGCCGCCTGACATGGGCTCGACGGTGTCGGTGACGCGATCGCCACCAAAACCAAAGCCACCCAAATAGTTGCGTAGTTCTTGCTCGCGTGTGCTTGGCGCGATGCGCATGAGGTGCTGTAAGGGGCTGCTAGCTAAATCCAGCATATCAAGCTGATGTTGCGCAAAATAGCCGACTTCAAGCCCACGCGATGCTAAGCGCGTGCCACCCTGCACCTCAAGCTCGCCGGCCAGTGTTTTGACCAAGGTACTTTTACCCGCGCCATTGACGCCCAAAATACCGATGCGGTCGCCGCCGCGTACCATTAACTTGACGTTGCGCAAGATGGCGACTTGTTTGCCGCTATCAGTGGTGTAACCCGCATGCATATCATCGAGCACCAATAACGGGTCGGGCATGCTCTTCGGTGTGGGGATACGAATTTCAATACCGGATTCGGCACGGATCGGTGCCATTAAATCCATACGCGCCAAAGCCTTGACGCGGCTTTGTGCTTGTTTGGCTTTAGACGCCTTTGCCTTAAAGCGATCGATAAAACCCTGCAGGCGAGCAGACTCGCGTGTTTGCTTATCAAACGCGATTTTAGTTTGCCGTAGACGTTCGGCGCGTTGGGTGACAAAGTCTTCGTAGCCACCTTTGTAGCGAATCAGTTTGCCCTGATCAAAGTGCAAAATTGTTTGGGCAACGGCATCTAAGAATTCAGTATCGTGCGAGATCAACAGCACAGTACCCTGATAGGCACCAAGCCATTTTTCAAGCCACAGCATTGCGTCAAGATCAAGATGGTTGGTAGGCTCGTCGAGCAGTAGCAGGTCTGAGGGTGCCATTAGTGCTCGTGCGAGTGCCAGGCGCATACGCCAGCCGCCTGAAAAACTATCCACCGGCTCCGACCACTGCTCAGGCGTAAAGCCCAAACCGGCCAAGAGTTGTTCAGCACGTGACACGGCAGTCCAGGCGTCAGCCTCAATCAGTTCGGCTTCAAGCTCTGCGATGCGTGAGCCTTGCTCTTGTGCGTGGTCGTCGCTGGTATTGGCGGTGTCGTCAATGAGAGCGCGTTGGGCCTGCAGTTGGCGCAGGTGAACATCGCCATCAATCACGAACTCGCGTGCAGCGTCGCTGCTGTCGGCGATCTCTTGCCTGACACTGGCAATGCGCCACCCCACCGGAAAATCCAAGCGGCCGGCATCAGCATCAATCTCGTGTTGAATTAAGGCAAACAAGGTTGATTTGCCCGCACCGTTTTTACCGACAAAGCCAACTCGCTCGCCTGGGTGAACAACAAAATCGGTTTGGTCTAACAGTACTTTTGCGCCGCGTCTAACGGTCAAGCCAGTTGCACGTATCACGACGAATATTGCTCGCGGGTCAGCAATAAAATCTGATCTGAGGCCTGAGCCGTGTCAAGCCACACGGGCTCAAGTTCAGGAAAGGCGGCTTCAAAATGCGCGCGTTCATGGCCAATTTCAAGCACAAGAATACCTTGGTCGTTTAAATGAGCGGGCGCTTGCTCGAGAATGATGCGCACTAAATCCATACCGTCATCGCCGCCGGCTAAGGCCAGCGAGTGTTCGTGCTGGTACTCGGGTGGGAGAGCCTGCATCGATTGGCTATTGACATACGGAGGATTACAAATAATCAGATCGTAGCGAGCGGACACCGGCAAAGGGTCAAACAAACTACCGTGATGCAGGGTCAAGCGATCGGCCAGGCCATGCTCAGTCACGTTGCGGGCAGCTACTTCGAGAGCCTGTGCCGAGATGTCCGTGGCATCAACAAAAGCCTCTGGAAACTGATGTGCGGCAATAATAGCCAGACATCCTGAGCCCGTGCACACGTCTAAGATACTTGTCACCTCGTAAGGGTCAAGTATCCAAGGGCTGAGTTGCGACATGAGGAGCTCGGCAATCGGCGAACGCGGAACAATCACCCGCTCGTCGACGAAAAACGCATAGCCTTGTAGCCAAGCCTCGTTAGTGAGGTAGGGCGCCGGCACTCGTTTATCACATCGTGCATCGATAAATCGCAACGCGTGTTGTCTTTCTTCTGGCAACACGCGTGCATCCATAAACGGCTCGAGCTGATCTGGGGGCAGATGCAAGGCGCTGAGTACCAAGTAGACAGCCTCATCCCAAGCGTTGTCTGACCCATGACCAAACGACAACTTAGACTGATTAAAGCGCGAGACGCCGTAGCGAATTAAGTCGCGAACAGTTTGCAGTGCTTCGCGTGAGGCGTCCATGCCTGCCTTAAGCGCGCAGCAAGTCGTTGATGCTGGTTTTTGCACGTGTTTGTGCATCGACCCGCTTCACGATGATTGCGCAGTTTAGGCTGTGGGTACCGTCGGCCGAAGGCAACGAACCGGGCACAACAACTGAGCCTGACGGCACACGACCGTAATGGATCTCTTTGGTTTCGCGATCATAGATGCGGGTGCTTTGCGACAAAAACACACCCATGGCTAAGACGCTGTTTTCTTCGACGATCACGCCTTCTACTACCTCAGAGCGCGCGCCAATAAAGCAGTTGTCTTCGATGATGGTCGGGTTAGCTTGCAGGGGTTCGAGTACGCCACCGATGCCCACGCCACCTGAGAGGTGCACGTTTTTACCGATTTGGGCGCAAGAGCCAACGGTAGCCCAAGTGTCGACCATCGTGTTTTCGTCGACGTACGCACCGATGTTGACATACGACGGCATCAACACCACGTTGCGGCCGATAAAGCAGCCACGCCGCGCCACGGCGGGCGGCACAACGCGATAGCCAGCGGCTTGAAAATCAGCTTGACTGAAATCGCCGAACTTGAGCGGGACTTTATCGAAAAACTGCATCGGAGCCTGACCCATTACGCCATTATCGTTCAGGCGAAATGACAGCAAAACGGCTTTTTTAATCCATTGATGCACAACCCAGTCGCCGTTGATTTTTTCAGCAACGCGCAGGCTGCCGCTGTCGAGGGCGTCGAGCGTGTGGGCAACGGCCTCACGTACGCTAGCACTGGCCGCTTTAGGTGAAAGGTTAGCGCGATCTTCCCAACCGCTTTCGATGGTGTTTTGTAAATCTAAGGTCATGGCAGGCCTTTATAAATTAAAAATTGAAGGTGACGAATGTTTGAATGAGTAGCTGCGTAATTAAATTAAATGGCGGAACGATTAATAACTGAAGACATCCTGAGATTGCTCGATCGTGGGGATGCTCGACGAAGAAGTCACCCTTTACGCACAAAGTCCGCAATGCGCTGTGCCGCTTCGACGCAATCTGCCAAGGGGGCGACCAGTGCAATCCGGATACGATTTTGTCCTGGGTTGACACCGCTGACTGTGCGGCCGACGAAACTGCCGGGCAGCGTGGTCACATTGGTGTGGGTCAACAAGTCGCGCACGAAATCTGCAAATCGAATAGCATCATCATCAAACACGGCAATATTTCCCGAAGTTTGATAGGCTACATGTACTTCATGTCCTTGATTTTGCAATCGCATGAAAGTACCGCCCATACTGATGATGTCATCATCAGGATGCGGACTAAAAATCAAAACTCTTTTTTTTGCAGGCTCTGCTCTTTCAGGTCTTTTAGAATCATCTGCATTTGGTTTCCCACCTGGCCATCCGGTAATGGTATTTTGTAACTGATTAAATATTTTGATGTTAATATCGTAGGCAGGTCCTGAATCTGCTAATAAATCACTCATTCCATTCTCAATATAGT
>CALCPT010000090.1 GCA_937897265.1 uncultured Alcaligenaceae bacterium | reverse complement strand
CCGTTTCAGTTAATTGTTGACGCTACCGGAGCTCTGACAATCGATGGCAAAGGTCCCGAGAAGCATCTCGGCGCACTCGACGCCACTCGCCTCATGCGCAGCTTTCAAGTCAACGCCATCGGACCCGCTCTGCTGCTGAAATATTTTTTGCCGCTGTTGGCGCGAGAGAGAGTCATCTACGCCAAACTGTCTGCTCGTGTCGGCAGCATCAGCGACAATGCAAAAGGCGGTTGGTACGGCTATCGTGCATCGAAAGCGGCAGTCAATATGCTTTTGCAAACCGCAGCCATTGAGTTTGCGCGTAAAAATCCGCAGGCGATTTTTGCCGCACTTCAACCTGGCACGGTCGCGTCGCCTTTATCTCAGCCGTTTGCCGCGCCCGATCACTGCACTCCGGTGGGTGAATCGGTCGAGGGATTGCTTAAAGCGCTTGATGCCTTGGCACCTAAATCGTCTGCGCATTTTGTGGATTTCAAGGGCGAATCGATTGGTTGGTGACGCATCTGTCGGCCATCCCACTGTTGGCCACACCAACAAAGCCCTTCTAGGTTAATGATGCAGGTACCCGAACCGCAACATCTCAGATCTTCATTCATTGCAGCACCTGTGTCATATTGATACACCCTTTTTGTTCGCTGATGGATCGCTATTCAATTGACTTGCTCGTACCGAAGCACTGTTCAATGCAAGATGCTTTGTCAGACGCCCATTCATTCTTTTGCGCCACATCCTAAACGAACTCTTTTTCATATTGTTGCGCATAAAGTCAATCACAGAGCCCTCAGTGAGGCCGTACTGCAAACGAATCATCTCGAAAGGTGTTCGATCTTCCCAAGCCATCTCGATCAGTCGTGACCGCTCAGCCTCGGTGAGTGACAACTTCAGGCCCATGCGACAGCCATCGAACTCGAGCTCGACTTTATTTCAGCAATTTGATCGCTGATCTTTTGCGAAGCCAAAAAATCTTTCAATAGTTCGCAATAGGTGCTCTCGTATTCGTACGAAGCGGTCTCTTTCTCTTTCGCGTTTTGGGCAACTGGCGGATGCGGATCATCAAAAATCTGCACGACATCCCAAGCTGTCGTTGTGGCTGGATCGGCTTTGATCTCATAACGCTTTTCTGCCCCACGGAACGAACGAACAATGCCGTGATCATCGAGTAGTTTGAGCATGCCGTGTAGCGAAGACACCGACAGGCCCAAGGCTGCCGATAACTCACGGGTCGTAGGCGGATGTTGATGCCCCTTTGCTGCAATGAAAACGGTAGCGTTTAAGGCACTTAAAGCTCTGTTTGACAGCATGGCAACCTCTAAATCTATTGATATGAGTAGAAATTATTATATTTATAGCAATTTTTTAGAATTAAATCAAAGTCTGAGTAGATTATTATCAATTAATCAGAAATTTATTCGATATAATCTACTCAAATACTATTCAAACAAAATTTTACTTATACATATGCCCTCTTTCGCCCCTCCTCTCCTTTACCGCATCGGTGCGGTGTCCAAGTTGGCAAATGTGCCAGTTACAACGCTGCGCATTTGGGAGACCCGTTATCAGGCGTTTACACCTACCAAAACGCTTGGGCAGCACCGTCTGTATGGGCCGGATGATGTGTTGCGCGCAACCTTGCTCAAACAACTCAGCGAGCAGGGGCACGCCGTCAGTGGCATCGCCTCGCTGAACAGCACACAGTTACAACTCTTGCATACCCAAGGGTTATCGGCTTCAGCCTTGCAGCGGGCCGCCACGCAAGCGCCCACAATGCGTGCGTGTGTGATCGGCACAGGATTGGCGCAACGGTTGAGCTCAAGCGGGCTCAAACTTGGCCTGTTTGCAGAGCACAGTGAGCGAGCACAGGTTTTCTCGGATCTGACGGCAGCGCGGGCAGAGACCGAGCACGCTTCCACCGACCTGCTCTTAATTCGCTTGAATACGGTTCAAGAGAGCACTGTGTCAGAGCTGCTTGAGTTTGTACGCAGCACTCGCGCAAGTCACACACTGCTCTTGTATGTGTACGGTGCAAGCAACAATCTACAAACACTCGGCAATGCCGGCATCACAGTGCGCAAAGACTCGATCTCAGACGCAGAACTGAGTGAATGGATTCGCAACGCCAGCCTTGAACAGGCGCTGCGCGCTACAGCCACACCAAACGCAGAGCGTCAGGCAACCCCAAAAAAATACTCTGATGAAACGCTCTCGCGTGTGGCAAATATTTCAACCGCAGTCTTGTGCGAATGCCCGCGCCATGTAGCCGAACTACTCGCGCAGTTATCGAGCTTTGAGCAGTACAGCCAAGAGTGCTTGAATAAAAACTCAGCAGACCAACGGCTGCATGAGCATTTAGCCGAAGTGTCGGGTCAGGCACGGGCGCTCTTCGAACACGCGCTTGAGCTCATCGCAGCCCACGAAGGTATTGCACTGTAGGGATCCTGTACAGCCCAACCGCCAAGCTGTCTCGTATCACCTTTCGTTCTGCAGCGCATACTCTTGCAATTGCTCAAGCGTGACGAACTCGAGTGCTTTGGCGTGGGTGCTTTCAAGTATGACCAAAGGGGCAACACCTGCGTGCAACGCCTCTTTCCAGCGCAAAGCACACAAGCACCAACGATCACCCTCTTGCAAACCGGCAAAGCGATACTCGGGGCGTGGTGTCGACAAATCATTGCCGCGACTTGCGGAAAACTCTAAAAATTCTTCTGTGACCTTGGTACAAACGACATGGCTACCCAAATCCTGCATATCGGTGTTGCAACAACCATCACGGTAGTAACCCGTTAACGGATCGTACGAGCAGGGCATTAGCTCAGTACCCAACACATTCAAGGCATTTACAGTCATTTGTGACCCTTTCCACCAATAAAACAGAGTAAATTTGAATGTCCAAGGTTAAACCTTTTGACCCTAATTTGGGTAACCAGAGACCTCATGATTAAAAGAACCTTTCTCAAAGCAAGTGCAGCAGCTTTTGGCGCGGCCTTTTGGCCCGGCTTTTCGCTGGCTCAAGCACACAGCTTCGGCAATCCGGTCACCGTGGGGCTCCCGTTACAAGCGGGCAGCGCCTCAGATGTCGCTGTGCGCTATGTGACCAGTGCTCTTGCGACTCACATGGGAGTCAATTTTGTTGTTGAAAACATCACGGGTGCCGGAGGCCTCGTTGGCCTTGATCGCTTGGCACGCGCCAAGCCTGACGGCCAAACGTTAGCGGCGCTCAACAACAGCATCCTGACAATATTGCCTCACCTGCAACCGCAAAATGTCAAGGTCGACACACTCACCGAGTTTGAGCCGATCGCCGGGATCGCGAACATCCCAACTTTTTTTGCCGTCCCCGCTCAGTCTTCGATCAACAGCATAGAAGATTTGCTACAACAGGCGCGCAAAGATCCCGAACGCATTCATTACGCCTCGGGCGGAATTGGCAGCCCTCAACATCTAGCTGGCGAGATGTTCAATGCGTATGCAGGCGTGAAATTGATTCACGTACCTTATCGTGGGGCCAGTCAAGCGACCTTAGCTGTGGCCTCAAACGAAGTACAAGTCATGCCGATGGCGCTGTCGTTAGCCAAGCCCTTTTTGGCTGATCGGCGCATTCGCCTAATTGGCTATTGCGGTACAGAGCGACACCCACAATATCCAAAGATACCCACCCTGATTGAGCAAGGCATCAAAAACTACGATTACTCCTCTTGGATCGCCTTGTTCGCACAAAAAGGGGTTCCAGGGGGCGCACTGCGCGACTTACGCACCGCCACCGCTACGGTCGTCAACGATCCGACGATTCAAGAGAAAATGCTCAGAGCAGGCCTCGACCCATGGCCACGTACGCCCGAGCAACTGATCACAATCATGAAGACTGACTACACAAGATGGCAAAAAATTATCAAGGACTCTAATATTCAGGGCGCCTGAAGTGTTGTCACAACAAAGCACTATCGAACTAGCTGGCTATCAAGGGGCTGGCTCAATCTTAAGCGCCTCTCTGTTGTCGCTGGCTCAGTCGCTCAACGCGAGCCAGTTATTTGGGCCGATTGCAACCACTCTCGATGTCACGGCGCAGGGCGAAACAGCCGCGCGCTTGTTTCAAAGCGTCAATACCGGTTCACGACACCTTTGTTACGTAGCGTCTGGCTATTTGACCGCGCTCGCCCCAGACTTAGCCGCACTAGATTTGCCCTTTACTGTGACCGAGCGGACTCATGCTTTGGCAGCGTTAGACCAAACCGCAGGTCAAGTGTTGAGCCACGCGCTCGCACAACATTCAGGCTATCGGGTACTCGGCTTTTGGGACAATGGCTTTAGGCATATTTCCAATGCCGTGCGTCCACTACGCGACCTCGCAGATTGCCGAGGCATCACAATTCGCACCCTGGATAGTGCAATTTATCGAGAGTCATTAAACGCGTTAGGTTTTCAGGCAATCACAACCGATGTCAGCGATTTGATGCGTGTCATTCGCTCAGGCCAAGTCCAGGCGCAAGAAAATCCGCTCACCAATTACAGCAACTTTAAAATCTATGAGCACCATCCGTATCTCACTTTAACGAGCCACTTTTTTGGAGTCCTGCTGCTCGTCTGCAACGAATCTTGGTTCAGATCCTTATCCGAGCCACAACAGCAGGCGCTGCAAGAGGCTGCGGCGCAGGCCACTCAGCAACAACGCGCCCTCGCGGCGCAACAAGATACCTCGCTGCAGACGACGTTTTTGCAACAAGGGATACAGATTGTTTCGGGTTCGCAGTTAGAGTTGGAACAACTGCGTCGCGCCACGGTATATATTGTCGAGCGCGAGCGTCAAAAACTATCTCAGTCAGTGGTGCAACACTATCTCGAGGCGCTCGAAAACTAAGCGCGGTCATGGATCTCAATAGAAGCGATTTTTAGCCAGGGCATAAAATGGGTTTACGATTTTTAGAGCATGTACTGATTCTGACGCATGACCCCGAGGGTACGCGCGACTGGTTTTGCAACAATCTCGGTTTTACCAATGGATTTCATCCTGAGTTTGGGTTTCCGGTTTATTGGCTGTATATCGGCGAGCAAGACGTCTTGCACATCGGCAAGGCTCGGCACTCAGCGCATCAGGATACGTATCTTCAAACCCCGACCGATCAAAAAGATATTGACTACTCGGCAGCGGGCGCCTTGGGCTCTGGACGCATTGACCACCTATGCCTGAACTGCGATGGGTTGGCTGAGTTTATCGAGCGCCTATCTAAAAACGGTATCGAATTCAGCGAGCGCAAAGCGCACAACTCGAACTTGTATCAGTTGTTTATGCGCGAACCGATCAACGGGATTAAGGTTGAGCTGAACTTCGCTTGGCACGAAGCCGAGCAACTCGGACGCGTACCGGCTTGGACGGACACCGGAAAAACTAACTGACAGGCTTCACTTCACTCGTCGCGATCACGCCGTGATCGTCAAACAATTTTTTGCACTGCGCGCCTCTCGCGCTAACTTCATCACAAGTCAATATGTCCCAAACTAACACCTCAATCATCGTTCAGTTCGATGCGCTCAAAGACTTTATTGCGCGTGCCTTGCAAGCTAACGGCCTATCCGCTGAACACGCCAACAAAGTCGCCTCGCTGATGGCGCAGGCCGATCTGCAGGGCTCTGACGGTCATGGCGTGATTCGCTTGCCGCAATACGTCAAGCGCATTCGTGCAGGTGGCATCAACATCAACCCGCAAATCAAAGTCGTACAAGACAAGGCCGCGATGGCTGTGGTCGACGGCGATAACGGGATGGGGCATCTAGTGGTGTCGCACGCGGTTGAACTCGCAATCAAAAAAGCTGCCGATGCTGGCGTCGCTTGGGTTGGCACGCGTCATAGCAATCACGCTGGCCCCGCGTCTCTTTATGCGCGCATGCCAATCGAGCATGACATGATTGGTTTGTATTTTGCAGTGGGCAATGCCAACCATTTACCACCTTGGGGCGGAATGGATATGCTGCTGTCTACCAACCCCATCGCGGCAGGGATCCCCGCAGGAAGCGAACCTGCCGTCGTGCTAGACATGGCAACCACCGTGGCGGCGTACGGCAAAGTCAAAGCCAAAGCCAAACGTGGTGAAACCATGCCAGAAGGCTGGATGATCGATCGCCAAGGCCGCCCCCTCACCGACCCGAACCGTGCAGATGAAGGTTTTTTATTACCGATTGGCGGACACAAGGGCTATGGCCTCGCGTTGATCGTTGGGTTGCTGGCTGGCACCCTGCAAGGTGCCTCGATGGGCAAAGAGGTAGTTGACTTCAATAAAGATCACGTGACCCCCACCAACACCGGACAAGCAATTTTAGTGATTGACCTAAAAGCCTTTGGCGAACCCGGTTTCTTCAAGGGTGCGGTCGATCAACTGGTTAAAGATCTGCGCGCCAGCGAACGCCTGCCTGGGGTTGAGCGGGTGTGGCTACCTGGCGAGCAAAGTCACGCAAAACGTTTAGCCTATGCAAAACAAGGCATCCCCCTTGCCCCAATTTTGGTGGCAGATTTGAATGCCCTCGCCACTGAGCTTGGTATTGCAGCACTCACTGTTTAATTTTTGGAAATCTCATGCCTCGGATCCTCGCCTCAGCAAGTTGGTTAAAAGACGTGATGCTGGCTCTGCTCATGCTCGCCTCTTTTGGTCTAGCGCAAGCACAAGACAGCTATCCCAACAAACCCATCCGCATGATTGTGCCCCTCGCGGCGGGCAGCGCCGTAGATGGCGCGGCGCGCCTATTAACCGCCAAGATGGCGCAGAACATGGGGCAACCCATCGTGATTGAAAACCTTGCCGGCTCATCAGGCTTGATCGGGGCAGATCGCATCGCTAAAGCCGCACCCGATGGCTACACGATCGGTGGTGTCAACGACAGTATCCTAACGATGCTGCCGCACATTTATTCGAACATCCCCTGGAACGCGCTCAAAGACTTTGAGCCGATTTCGCTTGTGGCAACGATTGAGTGGGGCATCGTGGTAGCAGACCAATCCCCTTATAAAACTCTCAATGATTTTATTGCAGCCGCTAAAGCAAACCCCGGCAAAATCAACTATGGTTCGGGCGGCAGTGGCAGCCCTCAACACATCGCGATGGCATTGTTTGCGCAACGCACTGGTATCGATCTAGTACACGTGCCTTACAAAGGCGCCACACCAGCAGCCATCGCCGCCGCTGCGGGGCAAGTCGAGGTATCCTATCAAGGGCTGGGCACAGTCACCTCACTGATTCAGGGCGGCAAATTGCGCCTACTGGCGGTCTCGACACCCGAACGCCTTGCGCAATATCCAGAGGTGCCAACTGTTGTGCAGGCCGGTATCAACGATTTTTTCTTTAACTCTTGGTTCGCGATGATCGCCCCCGCCGGAACCCCCAAACCTATCCTCGATAGACTCAACGCCGAAATGCAAAAAGCACTCGCTGATTCGCAAACCCGTGAACGCTTAGTGGCCTTAGGTGTAACCATACGCGGTACAAGTGCTGCAGAGTTTGCTCAGGCAACACAAAAACAATACGCCTTGTATGGCAAGCTCATTAAAGATAACAAGATTCAGGCAGATTGAGGTTCGCAACGACAGTGCCACAACGCTTTGGCTACATTGACGCGCAACGCGGGCTTGCAGCGTTATTGGTGATCTGGCTGCACGCCACGGACGCCTTCAAGCAGTTGCCAATACCGCCAGTGGGGGGGCTGCTCTATGCGTTTTCAGCAGCAATCGATACTGGGCGCGTTGGGGTGATACTGTTTTTTGCCATCAGCGGCTTTGTGATTCCTTCTAGCTTGCGAGCTGTTGGCAGGCAAACAAGGCCAGACGCTCTGCGGGTCTTTTTGATCCGCCGAGTCTTCAGACTGTATCCGGCCTATTGGGTCTCAGTCGGGGGCGCAGCCTTACTTGGGCTGTTCTTGATGACACCCTTCTCAGGGCAAACGGTGTTGCTGAATCTGACGATGATTCAGAGCGTATTCGGCGTACCAGACATGCTGGGCCTGTACTGGACCCTGCGCCTTGAGTTAATTTTTTATATCGCCTGCGCGCTTCTTTTTACGCTCGGGGTGCTACAACAACCACGTTGGCTGGTACTGGGTCTGTTCGCAGGGCCGATCATATTTGCCGTACTTCCGCGATGCGTGCATTGGTTGACCCCCAATTGGCTACCTCCGGATAGTGCAGGCCCATTGCTAAACTACCTAACGGAATACGCGCTGTTTATTTCGATTATGTTTTGGGGGGCGCTGTTTCGCTGTTGGCATGATCGCGATCAAACTGACGGCACTCCGCCCTTTTCTCGAACGGTGCGAGTCGTCTTTATTTTGTTTCCGCTAGGCGTGTGTGCCTTGCCCGTAGTCAACTGGATCTTTTTCGCGTACTTGCCAAGCGCCCTTGCGTCAAAATTATCAGTATTTATGCCGCCAGTGTCAGTTGGGCTTGGATTGTTCATCTTGTTGTCGACCAAAATACAGATCAACAGTCGTTTCACCACTTGGTTAGGCGAAATCAGCTATTCGATGTACCTGTTCCATCCAATTGTGTTTTACACGCTCTTTGCGTTGCTACGTGACAATCGTTTGCCTTGGCTCGTCAATGCCCATCTCGGCGTATATCTGTTGTTGTCGGTGCTCGGCTCGATCGCGCTCTCGGCCCTCATTTATTATGTTGTTGAAAAGCCCATGATCAGGTTGGGGCGCAAACTCTCGGGCACAATTCTTGCTTGAAGTTTATGATGTCATTTCATTTTTCAGGATAAAACCTCATGCGTTTGAATCGTTATTTAAATACCTTGTTGGCGATCTTGGCTCTGGGCACGTGCATTGCGACACCCGTGGTGGCGCAAGATGCATATCCATCCAAACCACTTAAAGTGATTGTGCCGTTTCCGGCAGGTGGAGCCACTGACATTCTGACTCGTGCAATTACAGAAAAACTTGCTGTGAAACTTGGGCAGTCTGTGGTCATCGAAAACAGGCCAGGTGCAGGTGCCAACATTGGTGCGGCCTACGTTGCCAAGGCAGCACCCGATGGATACACCATCCTGATGGGATCAATCGGTTCGCACTCAATCGCAGTCAGCTATTACAAAGACCCGGGTTACAACTTCAAGAGGGATCTCACTGCGATTTCGATGGCAGGCACCTTGAGCAATATTGTTGTCGTGGGTAACGAGTTACCAGTCAAAAATTTAGCCGAGCTTGTTGCACTTGCAAAAAAAGAACCGGGCAAACTGACCTGTGGCTCATCGGGTACGGGCGGTTTAATTCACTTAACCTGCGAGATGTTCAAAGTGGCCGCGGGTATTGACGTTTTGCATATTCCCTACAAGGGCACGTCGCTGTTAATGCCTGATCTCATTTCAGGGCGAGTCACGATGGCACTTGACACCTTGCCACCTTATTTGCCAATGCTCAAAGACGGTAAAGTCCGCGCGCTTGCAATCACCACTGCCAAGCGCTCAGCCCTGATGCCTGACTTACCCACAGTTGCCGAGTCAGGCTATCCTGGCTTTGAGTCGGTTGCAAGTTACGGCTTCTTTGCGCCAACAGGTACCTCACCTGCAATCATCGAGCGCTTAAACCGCGATATCAATGCGGTATTGGTTGACCCTGAACTCAAAGCCAAGCTCGTGCAACAGCAATTGAGATCGAAGGCAGTACCCCCCAAGCGCTCGCGGCCTTTGTCGACGGGGAAATC
>CALCPT010000089.1 GCA_937897265.1 uncultured Alcaligenaceae bacterium | reverse complement strand
ATCTACACAGGCGAAGACACTCTTTCCCTACACGACGCTCTTCCGATCTTTTTCTAGATTCGATGCCTTCGGTCAGTATGGCGCAGCGCTTAAACAACAGATTAGCCATGCGGCCGATCCAGAGACCACGATCGAGGCGCACGGTTTAACCCGTGGTGGTGGCTTTGCCGATCAGTACCGTTATCCCGAATACGTTGATGTTGGTGAGGTCATCGCGAATGGACTCAAGGCGCAAAAAGAGGGTTATGACGGATTTTTGTTAGGCAATATTGTTGATCCTGGAATCCGAGAATTACGCGAGTTACTGACGATACCAGTATTGGGGTTATGCGAATCGACCTTAAGCATCGCCTGCATGATGGGTTCGTTGTACACAATGGTGACAGTCAATCCGAAATTCACTCCGCGTGTCTTAGAAAACGTTCATCGCTATGGGTTTTATCCCAGGATGGCTTCGTACGAAGCCATGAAGGTTCACAATTTGACTGACTTGGCTGTTGGGTTTTCAGACGCGCCAGAGCATGCTGTTGCGCGCGAGGCGATTTTTGAAGAGTTTCGTCAAGCAGCACGGCGTGGCATTGAAAAAGGCGCAGAGGTGATTGTTGCTGCGGGTGGAGTCGTGATGGCAATGCTGGCCCACGCCAACGTACATGATGTTGATGGTGTACCTATTTTGAACGGTACCGTTGCCTTGACTAAGATGGGCGAAACTGCCGTGAAAATCCAACGCCTGACTGGTAACTTCACGAGTAAACATCTGACGTATGCGCCACCACGCGGCGAACTTCTAAAAGAGGTGCGTCGAGTTTACGGCACTGACGCTTACCCCGGCATCGACTGAGCGGCAGAAGCAAGCTCTGCGCTTGCAAGTTCGAGCAATGCTGAGCGCTGAATTTTTCCGGTAGTCGTGCGTGGGATCGCTGCCAAGACTTTCAGGTAGCGGGGTACTTTGTAATCGGCAAGCTTGCCTTTGCAAAAGGCACGTAATTCGGCGTGTGTGAGTTGCTGGTTTGGATGTATTTGTACAAAGGCGAAGCCAACTTCGTCTAAACGTGGATCAGGCACGCCGACAATCGCGACTAACGTAATCGCGGGGTGTTGGATGAGAAACTGTTCAACTTCGGCAGGGTAGACATTTGTTCCGCCGGTTTTATACATCTCTTTTAAGCGACCCGTTACAGATAAAAACCCTTCGTCGTCAAAGCGCCCGAGGTCACCGGTTTTTAACCAGCCCTCTGGTGTGATCGTGGCCTGAGTGGCCTCGGGATTTTTGTAATAGCCCAGCATGACCGTCTCGCCTCGGCACCAGATCTCACCAACTTCGCCGCGCGGTTGCTCTTGACCACTGATGGGATCGATAATTTTGACTTCGCTGGGGCCAAGAATCGGTGCGCGATTTTGGCAACAGACTTCAAGGGGATCTGTCAGGCGATTAAAGCTAGTGGAAATTGTGTTTTCAGTCATGCCATACGTTGACATGAGTTGTTTTAAGCCGAGTGTTCTTTGAAAGTTTTCAAAGGTGGCTTGCATCACGGGTGACCCACCAATCCATGCGTTTTCAATCGCTGATAAATCGCGTTGCCCAACGGTAGGGTGGTTTACCAGATCAACAAAATGAGTAGGGATGCCGCCAAACGCTGTGATGCGTTCTTGTTCAAGCAGTTCAAGTGCGCGACCTGTGTCCCATTGCGGCATGTTGACAAAACAGGCACCTAAAGTGAGGGCTGGTACGAAGCCCATATACAAGCCAGCCACATGATAAAGCGGCATGTGTCCAAGCATGCGTCCGCCAGGTTTCAGATCGAGCGCTAGGCCCACTCGTGTGGCTTGTTTGAGCACGCGATGGTTGTGCATCACGCCCTTTGGTTTGCCCGTGGTGCCCGAGGTGTAGCAAATCAATAACACATCATCTACGCTAACTGTTGGTTCAAGCAGGGACAGTGCGTTCGGTGTGCTGGCCTGTGCAAGTGAGGTGTGGACTAGGGCGTTTGGTGTGGCGAAGGCGAGACGCAAGGCGACGCACGCAGCCCCGTCTTCGAGGAGAGCTTGCAGAGGTATCGCGTATCGTGCTGCGTCAGCAACTTTGTCACGCTGCGTTTTGTCGTTGCTGGTGTCGTGAATGATGACGCGCTTGAGTGCGGGCAACTCTGTCGTAGCAAGTAAGTTTTCTCTGGCGTGTTTCAAACTAGGTGCAATGTGTTCAAGCATTTGCAAATAGTTCAATCCATAAAGCTCTGTAGACAGCACCAGCGCTTTGGCATCAGACTGCGCCAGAATATAGCCCGCCTCAGCGGCGGTATACCGGGTATTAATGGGGACGACAACGGCGCCAATTCTGGCGCATGCGCAGAAGCTAAGCGTCCACTCAAGTGAGTTGCCTAACCACACCGCGATGTGATCGTGCCGTGTGAGGCCGAGCGCCAACAGAGATTGCGCTAACTGATCGACCAAGCGATCAAATTGCGTAAACGTTAGAGAGATGTCTTGCGACTTAAAAAATTCTTGTTCTGGCCACTGTGCAACCGAGCGCCGAAGTGCACGCCCCACCGTGAGACCTTCAAGTTCTGACAGAATTGGCGTGTTCATGCTTTTCTTTGTGACGCTAGGCGTGTGCGAGGGTACTCAATGACCTAAAAGAGTCGTCAAACTGAGTATCCGCCATCCACGCACAGGTGCTGACCGGTGACATACGCAGCGGCAGGCGTTGTCAGAAAGGCAGCGACCGCTGCGACCTCATTGATTGTTCCAAAGCGCTTTAGTGCGGTATTGCGTTTCATGGCTTCAATAAATTCTGGTTTGACCTGTGGCTTGAGGCGCTCAAACAAGCCCCCATCGATGACCCCAGGTGCCACGCAATTAGCGCGAATGTTATAGCGTCCTTCTTCGCGAGCGATGCCTCTGACGAGCGCCTCGATGCCGGCTTTTGGCGCCGTTGAGAGGATATCTAGAGGTGGATGGCGATCTAGGCCCGCGGTCGTGATCGCAACAATTGAGCCACCACCAGTTTGTCGCATCAGCGGCATAGCCGTTTTGATGACATGAAAAAAACCGTTGAGCTCACCATCGATTGTCTGATGCCACTCAACAGGATCAATGTCGCCGACATACGTCATGGTGATGTTTGCGCCAGCGGCAAAGACTAGCGTGTGAATGCGTTGATGACGGGCCTGGAGATCACCCAAGGCCGCACTGACCTGCTCGAGTGAAGAGAGCTCAAGCGCGAACGCCTCGGCAGAGTGGCCAAGCTGTTGTAGCTCAGTGACCGTTTGCTGCGCAGCAGACGCGTTTGAGCGATAGCTGAGTGCGACCCGAGCGCCATGCTCAGCGAGGGCAAGGCAGATACCTTTTCCGATCCCGCCACTGCCACCGATGACAACGGCAACACCTTCGGGGTAGTTGCCGTCAAACTTGTTCGTCGCTGTGTTCATGGCTAGTTGTGTGCATTTGGGAAAGACCCCAATACTATTCCGCTTTTACGCCGACGGTCTTAATCAAATTACCCCACTTGGCGATTTCAACTTTTAAAAATGCGTCTGCTTCGGCGGGCGTATTGCCAACGGTGAGAATACCTTGATCTTCAAAGCGCTTAATAAGCTCTTCAGATTTCAGCGCTTCTTTGACGGTCAAAGACAGCTTATTTACGATCGCCATAGGGGTGCCCCCGGGCGCAAAAAACATCACCCAGCTTGAAGATTCAAGCTTTGGGCCGCCCGACTCAACAATCGTGGGCACGTCGGGGTAGCTGGACAAACGCTTGTCAGAGAAAAACGCCAGAGCTTTGATTTTGCCAGACCGAATATTTGCACCCACTCCGCTTGGCGCATCGACCAAGATCTGAATGCTGTTTGACATCAAGTCCGTCATGGCAGGTGCGGTACCCTTGTAAGGGACGTGTACCATTTCGATACCGGCTGTGTATTTCAAAAGTTCCGACGTTAAGTGCGCTGCGGCACCAACCCCCGAAGAGCCAAAAGACAGTTTGCCAGGATTGGCTTTGGCATAGGCGATGAGTTCTGCGATCGAGTTAACTGGCAGATCTTTGTTGACCGAAAGCACCAAGGGTGTAATCGCCACCAAAGAGATCGGTATCAACGACTTGTAAGGGTCAAACGGCAACTTGCCTTCGTAAAGTGTGACGTTGGCCGAGTGCGCAGTAATGGTCGTGAGCATGGTGTAGCCATCAGGTGCGGCTTTCGCAGCCTGATCGACACCGATAATCGAATTGGCGCCCGGTTTGTTTTCGATGATGATCGACTGGCCCAAGATTGTCGCCATGCGAGACGTCACGATGCGAGTGACGTTGTCGGTATAGCCACCAGGCGTATACGGCACAATCCATTTGATTGCTTTATTTGGATAGTCTTGGGCCACGGCTGCACCTGAGGTCAAGGCCAGCAGACCCGCTAAAACGGCGTATTTTAGGTTTTTCATTGATTTTCTCAGTGCTGTGAATGAATGCCCTAAAGATTAACCTCGAAACTGGCTGAACAAAATGCCAAACATACTAGGTAGAACCCTTGTATCGGCCTGTTCACGTTGCGGTGGTTCGAATCTCGCTTTACGATGCACACAAACCATCCACACTATGAGAGACGAAGATGACTGACCGTCGCGATTTTTTGTTATCAACGGCTGCCTTGGCCGCAACGGCTCTAGCGCCAGGCTTAGCACAGGCGGCAACGTTTCCGACTCGCCCCATTAAATATATATGCCCTTGGCCAGCCGGCGGTGCGACCGATGTTGTGATGCGTGTGCTGGCAGAAAGTGCGTCGAAGGTACTTGGTGTAAACGTCATTATCGAAAGCAAGCCGGGCGCGGCCGGCGTGCTTGGTGGGGCTGAACTGGTCAACGCCAAGCCTGATGGCTATACCCTTGCGCAGCTACCAATTTCGGTGTTTCGCGTACCGCACATGTCAAAAACGACTTTTGACACGACGAAAGACTTTACGTGGATTATCTGTTTGACCGGATACACCTTCGGTTTGGTCGTGCCGATTGATTCGCCGATTAAGTCGATCAAGGACTTAGTTGCGTGGGCCAAACTCAATCCGGGTAAGTTTACGTACGGTAGCCCTGGAACCGGTTCAAGCCCACACCTGGCGCTTGAAGAGTTTGCTCAACAAGCTGGCATTGAACTGTCGCATATTCCTTTTAAAGGCAGCGCACAAACTTTGCAGGCGGTCATGGGCGGCCATACGATGGGGATGAGCGATTCAACGGGTTGGGGGCAAATGGTTGACGCCGGAAAGCTACGCTTGTTGGCAACGTATGGCAGCAAACGTACGACCCGTTGGTCAACAGTGCCCACCTTGAATGATCTTGGCTATGACACCGTGGCTGACTCACCCTACGGTGTGTGTGGTCCGAAAAATATGGATCCAGCAGTCGTCAAAATTTTGCATGATGCTTTTAAAAAGACCTTGACCGATCCAGCCGTTCTCGCCGTGTTTGCTCAGTTTGATCAGCCCGTGATCGAAATGAACACCGAGGAATACACCAAGTACGCGATGAAGACTTATGCCGCAGAGCGTAAGACGATTGAACGTCTGGGCATGTTGAACAAAGATTAAGCTCAACCTAAATGCCTGCTTGGTGATTGAGTCGGGCTTAGCCGTTGCGCCATCCAACATCAGAGCGCGGCGGCAATCGTCGCGATCTTTGGTGAATGAATCTATTTGTTTGGATGCTAAGCGTTAATTGCTTAGCGGTTCGAGTTGAGGATGTGAACCGTCGATTAGTTTGTGGGTAGCCAGCACCATCTTGCTGACGGCCTTGCGGCTGATCTTGCCTTGAGGATTACGGGGCAACGCCTGAACTGAAACGTAAAGCCTTGGGCGTTTGTGGCGCGACATACCTTGAAGCAAGCTTTCACATTGTTGTTCCCACTGGTCTTGTGCGCCTTCGGCGACAGCAATAATAATCTCGCCCCAGTAGTCTGATGCTAGCGATGTCACGCAGATCTGCGCACATAAAGTGTTGGCTGCCAACTGAACTTCAATTTCATCGGGGTTGACGCGATAGCCGCCTGTTTTGATCACATCAGCAATACGGCCTGTCAGCACGACGCGACCCATTGCATCGATATAACCTAAGTCGCCTGTGTGATGCCAACCTTCAGGTTCGTGCGGCCTAAACCCATTGCTATCGATCAGGCCGCAAGACATGTGTGGCGAACGTAACAACACCTCACCATCACTGCGCTCTTCATTTTGTGCCGTGAGTGCATCGGGTGCTTCGATTTTGATTTCGACACCGGGTGCTGGCCAACCCACACAGGCACCGGCTGGGACCTCAGCTTGAGAAAAATAGTCGTGGGTGTCTTGTGGGCCTAAAACGGTAATTGGATTCACGCATTCAGATTTGCCAAAGGTGATGCGCACTTTAGGGCCAAACATGGCATTCGCCCTCTGGTACAAGGCGGGAGTGAGTGGTTGTGTGCCGGTAAAGATGCACCGTACGTGATCGTAGCGTTTGCCTGCTAGAGCTGAGGTGATTTTAGCGAGTACCGTGGGCGGAGCAAATATTGCATCGAGCGAATCACTGTCTAGTAAGGGAGCGATTTTTTCGATGTTGACGCCATCATGCAAGATGATCGTGGCACCATGATCCAACCAGGCAAAGGCCAGCAGTGAGGCGCCATGCACAAAGGGGGTCATTAGCAAGATTGTGACGCCTGGTTCGGGCACGAAGGGCAGAGTCGCCTTGAGCAATTGCTCACCGAGCCAACGCGCGCCGTTGGTGTAGAGCACCCCTTTGGGTTTACCAGTGGTGCCTGAGGTAAAAAGAACGCGTGCTGACTGATTAAAGGCGACGGGGGCAAGAGGCTGTATCGGCGTGTTTGGCTCAAGGGGTGCACTTGCGATACTTTCTGCTAACAAAGTTTTAAAGCCAGCGCTTAAGAGTTCGGGCGTTCGCTTTTCAAGGGTCAAGATCGTTTTAAATGTTGCGAGCTGGGCGCACCATTGAATTTCATCTAGGGTATACCCCCAACTGAGGGGGATTTCGGTAGCGCCGGCGAGCCGAATGCCATACGATGCCCACACTGCATCAATTGAGTTGGGTAACAGCGAAGCAATTGCTTCGCCAGGCTTTAACCCCTCTTGAATCAGGCGTCTTGCCAAAGCGTGCGCGCGTTGATTCAGTTCTGAGTAGGTCAGACGGTTCTGTTGGCCGTCAATGGCCGCGAGTTGGTGACCAAACCGCTTGGCGAGGTTGTTTAGGGTGTCAGACCAAGCAATTGGTAAACTGACGTTTTGATTGGTTGCGCAAGGCGTGGCGTTGGTCATGCTAGTGTGTCAGGTGTTTCATCAAGAGCGCAGTGTAATGCAACGCTCAGGCAGTCATGGGTTGTTTTAAAAATCAGCGATGTGATGATAAAAAAACAAAGTCTCGAAATGTATTTTTAAAATGACATTTCAATAGCAGTGAAATTATTCAGTGAATCATAAGGTGTTTAACGATGAAAAAAAATGCACAGTCTGCTTTCAATCAATCGCCTGCGACAAGCAAGGCAACTAGCCCCAACCGTCGGTCTCTCTTGGGTGCGTTAGGGGCTTCACTCGCCGCCGCTGGAGTGGGTTTGCCTGTGGGGGCGTTTGCGCAGGCCGCGTATCCGAATCGGTCGATCAAGATGATGATCCCCTGGCCACCAGGGCAAGCCACCGACCTCGTGGGTCGCTCGCTTGCAATGGGTTTGTCGCAAATTCTGGGCCAAAGCGTGGTTGCTGAAAACAAAGCCGGTGCGGGTGGCATGATTGGTACCGACGTTGTCGCCAAGGCCGCGCCTGATGGCTACACGTTGTTAGCGGCCTCAAGTGGGCCGCTCACGGTCAGCCCTTTGCTGCAGCCCACGCCTTACAACGTTGATAAAGATTTGACCTTTATCGCGATGGCCGGCCTGTCGCCTTATCTGTTGGTGACTGCACCTGACTTTCCGGTCAAAGATGCCGCCGAGTTCGTGGCTTTGGTGAAAGCCAATCCGGGTAAGTACACCTTCGCCTCGTCGGGCACGGGCGCGACCGCGCATCTGATTTGCGAAGCCTTTAATGCTGGTGCAGGTTTGAAAGCGGTGCACGTTCCGTACAAGGGATCATCGCCGGCCTTAACTGACGTGATGGCTGGGCGGGTAAGCTATTGCATTGAGACCGCCGCTTCAACGATGCCTTTTGTGCGTGATGGGCGCTTGAAAGCGTTGGGCGTTTCATTGTTGAAAGGCAGTAGCGTCACGCCTGGGATTCCACCGCTGGCGACTGCAGCCAATGTGCCTGGCTTCAATTTGGGTGCTTGGGTAGGTTTGGTTGCGCCAGCCGGTTTGCCCCAAGACTTGCGTGATCGTCTCGCGAAAGGAGTGCAAGAGATTATGCAAGCGCCCGAGACAAAAGAGCTTTATCACCGCATCGCCGTTGAAATTGATTTCAAACAGGGTGCTGAATTTGCCAAGTATTTAAGCGACACTAAGGCGCAGTTTGCCGAAGTGATCAAAAGCAACAACATTAAGATCGAAGGTTAAGCGCCCGTTTTTTTGGTGCGAAGTGCTTTTATTGAGGTCTTAGATCGAGAGCCCGTTGACTTGGGCTCTCGTTCTTGCACTTTCTCGTTAAGGTCTTTGTTTCCTACGCCCAATATCTTGCACTTTTTTAGTGCACTCGAGCCTGAGGTCCTCTCAAGACCTTTCCTGGCAAGTTGCCTGTCGCTTGAGCGTTTTCAAAAATAGGCTGGCCGCACACAATCGTTGCGAGGTAGCCATCCGCCCGTTGCACCAAGCGCCTGCCGCCGGCCGGCAGATCATGCACGAACTCAGGTCGATGCAGTGCGAGTGCGTCTGGATCAATCACATTAATGTCGGCCTTATAACCCACCTTTAATAGCCCGCGGTCGTGCAAGCCGTACACCTGTGCGGTGTCGAAGGTTTGACGCTTCACAATATGTTCAAGAGGTAACAGGGGGCCACGTGTTCGGTCTTTGGTCCAGTGGGTGAGCATGAAGGTCGGCAAGCTGACGTCGCAGATGTAATTACAGTGCGCACCGCCATCAGACAAGCTGTTGACGGTCTGGCGATGCTGCATCAACTGATGGATGTGGTCGAGGTTTTCGTACGAGTAGTTAAAACTCGGGTAATAGATAATCGCACGACCGTCTTGCTCGAGCATCAGGTCGTACACCATTTCGAGAGGGATTTTGTTGCCTTGTTTTGCCAGCGCAGCAACGCTTTGGCTAGGATCTGGTTCGTAATCTGGCCGCTCGGCCATGCGATACATTTTATGAAAGCTACCAAAGAGGGTCTCAGCACGACGATCGACCAAATCGCGTTGCTCAGTCAAAATGCGTTGGCGAATTGCAGGATCTTGTAATTTTTTGATCCGTTGCTCAAACGGTAATCCAGCGATACTTTGATAGGTTGGATGCGCAATGAAGGGGTGCAGCGAGCTTTGAAACGAAAACAAAAGCCCGACGGGTCGACCGCAGATCGCCGCGAACAAAGGCACGCCCTCGGTCTGCGCAGTGTCTAGCGTCTTGACGATGTCTTTCCAAAGATCAGGTGCTGGGTCGGTTTGTTGCAAATTGAACATGACCGGCAGTTTGTTCAAACGAGCTAACTGCAGCAACCACGGGATCTCGCCTTGCAAGCCGGCATG
>CALCPT010000088.1 GCA_937897265.1 uncultured Alcaligenaceae bacterium | reverse complement strand
GGCATTGGCACGCAGCGATGTAAGCTTCACGCTGAGCCACAACGGCAGTGTTAAACGCCATCTGACCGCTGCGAAAAGCGATGACTCAGCAGCGCAATTTTCCAAACGCGCACGGGACATTCTGGGCGAGGGGTAATTTCTGTTGAGCCGCAAGCCGTGGCGGGTGGGGCAAGTGGTTCGGCTTTTTCTTTAACGTTAAATGATGTCAATCAGGCGGCTTGCCCGGCACTTGCTTCGATTTTGCAGCGCTTGGCTGAGGTGGTGACGATCGCAGGAGCCAGCGGCCCGATTATGGTGAAGAACACCTTGACCGAACCAAATATGCCCTACAACCCGATGCTTGCCGACGCGCAGTGCGTGAGCGGCGATCGCAATACGTTTGTCTTTACTATCCGCTAGTCATGCCTTCGGTCACGCGTGAGGGCGGTTTTGCTTTGCTTGAGTTGATCATCGCGATGGCGCTGGCCTCGTTACTTGCGCTTTGGGGGGGCTCATTTTGGATGCAACAGGCCGAGGATGCGGCAGCTCAGTCCACTGGGGTCTGGTTGCTGACAGTTAAAAAAGCGGTCGATCAGATGCTCGTACGTCAGGCCGATCTGTTGGTGGGGATGGTTCAGGCAGAGCCAGGGGGGTCAGGCTACCGCGACATCTGGCAACCTACCATTGCAGAACTGATTGCAGCGGGGCACTTAACAAAAGGCTTTCCGAGCAAACCCGCGTTGGGGTACGAAGCGCACGTACGCGTGTTTTTGCCTAAGGGGGCCTGCTTGACTAGGGGGTGCAAAATTGAAGCCTTGGTTTGGGCACAGCCTGCTGCAGAGCAGCTGCGCCAGGCGAATGACACCAATCGACTGGGTAAACTGTTGACGGCACTCGAAGGGCAGGGCGCCTCCGTTCATCCATTTTCGCCGCATCGGATCAAGGGCTCGCTCGTTGATCGACCGAACCCCCCAAGCGCTGAACTTGCACCCCTGCCAATCGGCACGATTGCAGCTAACAGCTTCTATGACTCGACACAGTATGCCCATTTTGTTCGACAGAACGACCTTCGCGACACCGTATTGAAGGGCAAGCTTGAGGTGGTGCAGGGGATCAGCAGGCCGGCAGACGTTTTGGTGGGCGCTGCGTTGCGAGCGGGTACTCGGATCTCGGCCGGCGAGTATCTACAGGTTGGTGCGCTGGCAGCTGAGGGCGGCGTATGCGAGGCGCAGGGATTGATTGGCCGGGGTGCGGATGGCAATCTCTTGTCGTGCCATCAGGGACGCTGGCAGCTTTCTGGCGCTAGTTTTGGTGGCGTATATCTGACCCATAGTTGGCGCTCTTGCCACGGCAATCGGCATCTGGCAGAGTTTTTGTTCTGGAATCAGAGTGAAGTCAATATGGTTAATCCCAAAACTGGCCAATGTAATTGCCCAGCTGGGTTTTCGCCGATGTTGGTTGCAGCTTGGCGCCCTCAAGAGCAAGAAACCGGTGAATATCGCAGCTTTTTGTGTCTGCGTTAGCGCGAAGGGCGGGTTCGGGCATAGCCTTTATACTAGGAGCTTAAATTAAAAGGGTTACATCGTTTTGGCGGTGTGATGGTCTGCTTACTTTATCTCAGTGCTGCGCGATGAAAACGTCCGAAATCCGTCAAAAATTTTTACAATATTTTCAGTCTCAGGGGCACACCGTTGTCGCCTCCTCGTCACTGGTGCCTGGAAACGACCCAACCCTGTTGTTTACCAATTCGGGCATGGTGCAGTTTAAAGACGTTTTCACCGGCAAAGATTCGCGTCCGTATACGCGTGCCACGTCTTCACAGCGTAGTGTGCGCGCGGGCGGTAAGCACAACGATCTTGAAAACGTTGGCTATACCGCACGCCATCACACCTTTTTTGAGATGTTGGGCAACTTCAGTTTCGGCGATTATTTCAAGCACGACGCCATCAAGTTTGCCTGGGCGATGTTGACGGAAGTGTACGCTTTACCTAAAGAAAAACTTTGGGTCACTGTCTATCAAGAAGACGACGAGGCTTACGCAATTTGGCAGAACGAGATCGGGGTTCCACCCGAGCGCATCGTACGCATTGGCGACAACAAAGGTGCGCGTTACGCGTCTGACAATTTTTGGCAAATGGCGGATACGGGTCCTTGCGGTCCTTGCACCGAAATTTTTTACGATCACGGACCTGAGGTTTGGGGCGGCCCACCGGGCTCGCCCGAGCAAGATGGTGATCGTTATATTGAGATCTGGAACCTCAGATCGGAAGAGCACACGTCTGAA
>CALCPT010000087.1 GCA_937897265.1 uncultured Alcaligenaceae bacterium | reverse complement strand
GCTCGATCGCACGCGACACCGCTGCTTCCCGCCGCTCGCCGGGCGGCAGCGGCTGGGCATTGCCGCTCTTGTCGCGGAACACCACGTCCATCTCGTCCGTCACGCACAACGTATCGCCCGCGAAGATGTCGTACACGGCGCGCGAGCCGTCCGCGCGCACCATGGGCACCACCAGATCCCACGGTTCGCCGTCCGTTATCGCGCGCTCGACGGCGGCCTGCACCAGCGCCAGCGACAGTGCCGGCAGCGTCAGCAGCTGTCTCGGCCACCTTCTGCACGCCGGTGAATACGCTGTCCGCGGCCTTGAGCTTGAGTGCATTGGCCACATCGCCAATGTTGAAGTTCATGCCCTTGAGGGTGGCCAGCGTCATTTTCTGGACTTCCAGGGCCTGGATGGTCGCCCCCAGTGCGCGGGAGTTTTGCTCTAACCAGAAGTGCACATTTTTGAGCTCGTCAATGCGCTTTTCCAGCTCTTCGACATTCAGCGTGGGAGCCACCCAGTTGCCCAGATTGGGCATTTGGGGAATGTTATTGCTCGCCCCTTTGGCCAGATTTTGCAAAAAATCGAAGCCAGGAACGAATTTGCCGAAGCTGGAAGGATCTGGATCACTCATATTCACTCCATTGGGGTGTTAATAACCACGAACTGCGTACAGCTTACCCCAATGTGGTGCATCTGGCGACACCGATTTGTCGGTGTTTTCGCGGGAGCGGCCTGCTCGGCGGGCCTAGTGCGCGTGAACCGGCGCGGTGGACACCGGCACCTTCAGCTCAAGCTTGCTCTCAACACCCTTGGCGTCCTTGAACACCAGGGTGAGCGGGATCGTGCTGTCTTTGTATGACGGAAACTCATCTGGCCTGGCAAAGAATTGATCGCGTGAATCACCCAAGTGATCAATCGCCATCAAAAATAAAAGTTGCAGTGCGGGATGAAGATCTTTTTGAACGACTAAGGTCAGGCTCGTCGCAACCATATTAATGTCAGTCGCCGGATCGGGAGGTTCAGTCGTGAGCGAGCCTCTCGGAATCGATACAAGATCTAAATGCGGAAGGCGCTTAGCAAAGGCCGGTGCAAACGTAAAATTTGCAATTTTAATGTTAGGGTCGGCTAAGAGCCGTTTGATGATTGGCGAGTCAATGCCATCGACTGCAGCGAGCGCATTGATCTCACCGGCTAAGAGCGCGTCGACTGACTTTAAATAAGGCCACTCAATAAATTTGGCCTTGATAGGCGATTCTTTGCGTCCGCTCGCTAAGATTTGGTGGACTATCGTGTTTGATCCGGAGCCTGGCTCTCCGATTGCTATGCCGGTTTTTGCAAAATAAACAGTGGGTTCATCACCCACCAAGGTGTCTGCGCGATAGAAAACCCATAACGGTTCGTATTGAGAGCTGCCTAAAGACCAAACGTTAGTCAGTTCGTGTTTTTTATGTAGACCTCCTAAAACTAAGGCACTTTGAATCGAGTCTTCGCGGCGCATGACCGCGATGGGTTGTTTGCCACCCTCTGTGTACGTCAGGTTCAGTTTGACACCATGCTCGGCAAAAAAAGATACTAACTTTTCGCCGTAAACACCATCTGAAGTGCCTTCACGACCCACTGCGATACCAAGGGTTCTGGGGGGAAGGGGATCCCAAAAAACGATCAAGGTGGTGACGCCAATCGCGAGCATCAGGAGGTAGATCCATTCGTAGCGCAGGACGTGATACCAAGCATGCCCTTCATCACGTAATAATTTGGCGGTGCGTGTCGTGAGGGGTTTGGGCTTGGCTAACGTTTCGACAATTGGTTTTTGTTTCTTTTTCATCGCTTTTGCTTGGTCTACCCAATGGTAATACCGATCATGCTAGCGCAAAAAACGACTAGAAGTCGCGGCTGGCACCCGATTGATTTGTGTCGCGCTATATTCAAGTGGATATGGATCATGTAAGCTTTTCGACATTGAATAACTAGGATTCTTTATGGCCATC
>CALCPT010000086.1 GCA_937897265.1 uncultured Alcaligenaceae bacterium | reverse complement strand
CTGCTGCATGTGGCAGGCCAAGTCCACCATGCGGCAGGCGTAGCCCATTTCGTTGTCATACCAAGCATAGACCTTGAGCATCGTGCCGGCAGTCACCATGGTGGATAACGCATCAACAATTGAACTACGGGTGTCGCGCGCATAATCGGCGCTCACCAGGGGGCGGGTTTCGTAACCTAGAATGCCTGCCAACGCACCACGAGCAGCTTGAGCAAACAGCTCGTTGACTTCTTGCGCCGTGGTTTCGCGCTGCAGTTCAAAGACGCAATCGGTGAGTGAGGCGTTCAACACCGGCGCGCGCACAGCATGGCCGTTCAGCTTGCCCTTGAGCTCTGGATAAATCAGTGCGATCGCTGTCGCACTGCCTGTCGTGGTAGGAGCCAGGCTCAACATCGCACTGCGTGCACGGCGCAGATCTTTATGCGGCGCATCCACCATCAAGTTGGTGTTCGTTGGATCATGAATCGTTGTGATCTGACCATGCTTAATACCAATCGACTCGTGGATCACTTTTACGACCGGTGCCAGACAGTTAGTGGTACATGAGGCTGCAGTGACGATAGGGTGTTGGGCGGGGTCATAGAGATGCTCATTGACACCCACCACCACATTTAAGACATTGCCGACCTTAACCGGCGCCGCAACGATCACTCGCTTGGCACCACGATCAAGATGCCCTTGCAAGGTCTCGGGCGTTAAAAATTTACCGGTGCACTCGAGTACCACCTCAACACCTAGGTCACCCCAAGGGATTTCGGCTGCAGTCGCGTGAGAGGAAAACGACAGTTCTTTATCATTGATTCGGATCGCGTGGTCATTCTCAACTTGAATGTCGGCGCGCCAGCGGCCTTGCACGCTATCGAACTCAAGCAAATGCGCGGTAGCTAACGCCCCGCCTTTCAGTTCATTCAGATGCACAACCTCAAGGCGATTATTTGCACGCGGATCATCACCTTGTCGCTCGGCAGCACCCATCGCTGCCCGCAGCGCTAGGCGCCCAATTCGTCCAAGGCCATTGATTCCGACTTTCATGTTGATTCCTAGTTGTACCTCGAGAGGTAACACATTTACAGATTTGAGGGTAAAGGACTGATATGACGTTTGGATGACACGGGCTTTGCACTGCACACAAGGCCTTCACTTAACGATACACTCAACGGCGAGATTGCCCGTATTTTACAAAATATGACACCGTTAGCGGCCGTAGTGGTATGTTGGGTCTTATTTGACTCATTCTTAAATTTTGACCCGTATGACCATCCCACAGCACAGCAGCGTTAGCGAAATCGAGCAAGACAAGCGCCTCACCGAACTCGAAATCAAAGTCGGTTTGGCTGACGATTTGATCGATCAACTCAACCAAGCGCTTTTCCGGCAACAGCAGCAAATTGAGTTTTTAGCCAAAGAGCTGGCCAGCCTGCGGCAGCAAATGCCTCAAGAGCGCACCACGCAGTTACCCAGCCTACGCGACGAACTACCGCCACATTACTGAACAAGCAATAGCCATTGTCCGCTGGGGCAGAACGCTTGCCCCTGCTGCTGTCAGCCAGCCAAGCCGTCAGTAGGTCGCTAGGTTCTTGTCCATCACTGTCTTAAATAATTCGCTCTGAAGCCAGCCCTCAAGCCAGGCTCGAGTCGCTGGCCAAAGGCCTTGCGCAAACCAAACCGAGTCAACCGCGGCAAACTGTCGCACAAACGGAAAAATCGCCACATCAGTCAGACTGGCAGTCTGCCCACCAAGATAAGGAGTTGACATCAAGCGCCGTTCGAGCTCAACGATTAAGCAGTCTAGCGCCTTCTCGCGGTAATACTCAACGCCAAACTCTGGATAACGCTCAGCATATTTGTAACGATCAAGCCAATGTTTAAAGTCTGAATCATTGCACTGAACCAGCTTCAACTGCTCGGGCTGATCGGCCTGCAGCAGCCACCCTTGCGGGTCGTGCTGCTCAAGCGCCCAACGCATAATTGCTAGGCTTTCTTCTAACACCACACCATCCGCACAATGCAGTACCGGTACTGTGCCCTTAGGCGACACTGCCAGCATGGCGGCAGGTTTATCGCGCAAACTAATTTCGACTAAATCAACCTGTACACCAGCACACCACAACGCCATACGCGCACGCATGGCGTACGGGCAACGGCGGTATGAGTACAGGAGAGGTCTAGAACTACCTTGCACTGGGCGATCAATCCAACTTCAATTGATACGCTTTAGCCGCAGTACCAAAGAACAAAGCCTGCTTGTCTGCGGCTGAATACTTTGCAGCGACGCGTTTGAAGGCGTTCCAAATCACATGGTAGTCAACCGAGGCACGGTCAGGCGGAAAATTGCTTTCGAACATACAACGCTGTGCACCAAACGCATCAATACACGAGTCAAATAACGGGCCCCAGGCGGCTGCGAGCTGGGTCGAATCAGCAGGCTTAGAGAGGCTTTCAAAACCAAAACCCAAGTACGGCATCCCCAACCCCCCAAGTTTGACGTAGACGTTAGGGCACTTTGCCAGTTCAGTCATCATCGTGCGCCAAGTGTCAGTCGTCTCTTTTTCTTTTGCAAGATAGGTACGCGTCTTGGCGAGCAGCCCACCGATGTGATTCAAGATAATTATCGTATCGGGATAGGTACGAGCAAGATCGATCACCTCGGGGATTTGGTGATGATAAATCATCGCATCAAAACTTAGATTACGTGGCCCGAGTTCGGCAAAGCCTTTACGAAAATCTGGGTCTGACATCAACTTAGGTGGGATGAGGTAACGGCCGTTATTCAATTGCTCATCCGCATCCCATTTGGTGATCAAACGGATACCACGAAAACGCCCACCCGCCGCGGCAATTTGCGCATCGAGTAACTTGCCAATTTCAGCACCGTAAGTCAGGTCAGCCGAGCCCACAATACCGGCACACACTTGGGTCTTGCCGTACATCTGGCTTGCACCGATCGCAGCGATACCATTGGCAAACTCAACCTCACCCAAGCGCTCCATCATCTCGGGACCTGTCTTACGATAAAACGCACCACACTCGACAAAGACCGAGCCCACGATGTTGTGACCAGACTGAGCCTCAGTCATAAACTCTTTTAGCAAATACGTTTGACCGTTACGATCCCACAAATGATGGTGTGCATCAATGATCGGCAAATCGGGTTCAATAATCGCTTCATGGTGCGAGGCACGCCATGCCGAATTGTCGGGCGCAGCATGCACAGCAATCGGTGTACCGTCAGGTTTAGTCGTTGGGCGTAATATTAATTTTGAAGGCATTTGTCTCTCTCTTCTGTATTGAATTTTATGCGTGAGCAGCGGCAGCAAGTCATGCGTGGCCGCAAGCATGACACGATTGATGAGTCAATTTATCAGAGAAATAACCTTCCGCAAACACGGATGAGCAAGGCTGACACGATTTGCGTCGCTCAGCAGCTGCCAACGGGATGCTGCGCTGCAGCGTGCTACTAGCTGCTATCCTACAAAAATCACTGCGTCTCAAATAGGACTCAAACCACTCATGAAAATCACCGCTATCGAAACCTCTGTGATCTCGATACCCTTCACAATGGATGGTCCCCACAACCGCTTTGCAGGGCAACTTTGGGATCATCTTGAGATTTTGCTCGTCAAGGTCGAAACCGAGGACGGCTTGGTAGGTTGGGGTGAGGCCTTTGGCCATGCGGCGATTGCCTCGACCAAGGCGGCGATCGATTCGATCATCGCACCATTGGTCCTTGGGCGCGATGCCACAGACATCAATGGGCTGACCCGCTCGGTGCTGCATGGCACGCACCTGCTGGGGCGTAACGGCTCGTTTGTCTATGGATTTTCAGGGATTGAGATCGCGTTATGGGACTTAGCTGGCAAGCGTGCCAAGCAACCTGTCTGGCAACTGCTGGGTGGGCCCGCGCGTAAAGAACTGGATACCTACGCAAGCTTGCTTTGTTACACAGACCCAGTGCTTGTCGCGCAAAATGTCTCTAAAGCAGCTGGGCAAGGCTATCGCTTTATTAAACTGCACGAGGTCACACGCGAAGCAACCCTGGCCGCCCTCAAGGCCCCAGGTGCCGAGCATGCCAAAATCATGCTTGATGTGAACTGTGCGTGGCTACCCGTTAAAGCGCGAGAGATGGCGCACTCGCTGGCAAATGATGGTCTGCTTTGGTTAGAAGAACCAGTCTGGCCACCCGAAGACGTGCATAGCCTAAGTAGCGTGCGCGCCAAGGGCGTGCCCATTGCTGCAGGCGAAAACGTTGCTGGCTTGTTTGGTTTTAAGACACTGATTGAGGCCAACGCCATCGATATTGCCCAACCTAGCGTCACCAAAGTTGGGGGTATTGGCGAAATGGTCAAAGTCATTCATTACTGTCAGGCAAATGGCGTTGAGGTGTATCCACACTGCCCTTACTTTGGCCCAGGCTTGCTAGCCAGCTATCACGTCGCCTCGGCATTGATTGAGCAGCCGTTGATTGAAATTTTATGGATCGAGATGCAAGCTAACCCCTTTGACCCCTGGGTACGCAGCACAGGTGGCAAAGTGCAACTGCCACAAGGCCCAGGTTTGGGTGTTGACCCAGATCCGGCGATACTCAAGCGCTACTTGAAGGGCGATATTGTCCGTACAGCTTAATTGAGATCGTTCGATCTCAATTCCTCACGTAGCTCGCCAAAACAAACATACCCGGCCGGCCCACGGCCGAGCCGCGATGGCATCTAGGTGATCGTCAGCAAACCAGTCGCGCCAAGCGTAGCGCCGGTGAGCAATAACCAAAACATGTTGATCTTGGTGCGTGCGACGATCACTGTGGTCGCCGCCGTCAACGCCCATAAGGGCCAATCTCGAGCAGCCTCGGTGTTACCGGTTGCAAGCATCCAGCCCGACGCAATCAACAGCGCGATCACGATTGGGCCCATGCCAAGCTTAAAGGCGCGCACGGCAATCAACTCACGATTTTTATATACCCACTTGGCCGTCACAAAAATTAACGTGCAACTCGGCAAGAGCATACCCACCATGCACAGCACTGCAGAAAACATTCCAACCAACAAACCACCTGCGTTAAAGCCGATGTTCCAGCCAAGTAGCGCCACAAACAACACATTGGGCCCCGGTGCGGCCTGTGCAATCACAACCGACGCACTAAACTGCGAGCTGGTTAGCCAGTGCTGTTGCGTCACCAGGTAATGATGAATCTCAGGAAGCAGCACCAAGGGGCCACCAATTGAGCTGACCGAAAACAAAAAGAAATGAGATAACAGTTCAAACCAATCCGCCCACTGCATCACAATACTTAACGGCGCGTTCATGGCTTGCCCCGCAGCTTAAGGAAGGTCAGCACATATCCCAAACCGCCTAAGCCCAACATGACATAGACCAGGCGCCAGTGCAACAAGGCAACACCAGTAAAGCTTAAACACGCAAGCAGCAAACACACCGGCACACCTAGGGGATTAGTTTTCAGCGCCGTCAAAAGTTTGAGCCCCGTTGCAATAAACAAACCTGCCGCCACCGCTCCCATGCCACGCAACGCGTCGATGACATGCGGATCAGTACCAAAACGCGCGTAGGCCAAGGCCATCAGAGCGATCGTAAAGGACGGTAAAAAAAACATACCCGCCACCGATACGATGGCGCCTCGCAATCCAAAA
>CALCPT010000085.1 GCA_937897265.1 uncultured Alcaligenaceae bacterium | reverse complement strand
TCTCTGCTGCTTGTTTGGCAGTCCACTCCATACCCAGGCCCCACACGGCCGCAGCGCCCGACATTGGTGCTGAGATGCCGAGTTTGATGGTCTCTTGAGCTTGAACGTTTGTCGCAGAGGCGAGTGCCGCAAGCGCGAGAGTTGCGTAAATCTGTTTAAGATTTTTCATTTTTGTCTCCGGTTGATTTTTTTAGTCGCCCATTTAAGCCACGGTGAGCGCTGTTTGAATTCAATGTACCACAGACCTAAGTCCTATAAAAAGAAAAATTCTCGAGATTTTTCTGTAAAAATCATCGAGAATTTTTGTGGCGCTTGGCTGAGTAGAACGATAGGTAAGTGCGCTAGATACCCTCAACGATTCGAATGTCGCGTTCAGCCGCATTTGGCCCTAGTGCCTTGATCGCCTCTTGATAGCCTGGGCTGTTGTAAGCCGCTTGCGCTGCTTCAACGCTTTCAAATTCAATGAGCACTGTGCGCTGTTTAACGCCTTGCTCTTTTGTGACGGCGGCTTCGCCGCGTGCAAGAAACTTTCCGCCTGCGGCGGTCAGTGAGGGGCCGGCTAACTTTGCGTAGGCGGCTAAGGCTTCGGGGTCTGATATTGAGCGGTAAGCGCTGATCCAGTAGGCTTTGGGCATGACGAATTCTCCGAGTGTGATTGTGTGTCTATATTACCAAGAGTGCTCTACCGAGGGGATGAGACTCCTTTGCTTTGTTGTGAGGGGGTCTCGTGCGCTGGGGGATTGTGGTTGCCGCACCTGTCTTTTGCGATGTTGCGTTGCCACATTTTCGGCGAGAGATAAACAGGTATGATTTTTAAATGGCCTCCACACTCACCGATTTACAGAACTCTTTTCGAGCACCGTTCAAGGTGCGCAGTTTCCGCTTTCAATGGCCCGCGGATTTGGCTGCGTCACTCGCTTTTGAAATGGAGATCTTGGTTCTAGGCTGGTATGTATTGGTCGAGTCGGGTTCGGTCATGATGCTGGTGCTTTACGGGGCACTGCAATTCTTTGGTTCCGTGTTGTCGCCCATGTTTGGTGTTGCCGGTGATCGTTTGGGTTATCGACGCTTATTTTTAATCACTCGCGGTATTTACGCCGCGTTGGCAATATTCGTGATGACTTTCGCATTTTTGGGATTGCTCACGCCGTTGCTCGTGATCGCAGTCGCGGCACTCATTGGCATGATTCGCCCCTCAGACAATATGATGCGTTACGCGATCGTTGGCCAAACGATGCCTGCTGAACAGTTGACTGGCGCCCTAGGGATTTCTCGGATGACATCTGATTCTGCACGCATTGCAGGTGCGCTGGCGGGAGTTGGCACTGTCGCTCAGTTCGGTATGGCGGTGGCCTATGTGGTCATCTCACTGTTATATCTGTGTAGTTTTGTATTTTCAGCAGGTGTTGCAGGTAAAGAGCGCGACGCGGCACCCCAGGCTGCGCGCTCTGCCTTTGGTGAGTTGATGGCCGCCTTTGAGTATGTATGGACTCGTCCGGCGTTGCTCGGTGCGATGAGTTTGGCTTTTCTCGTCAATTTTTTTGCGTTTCCGTTCACCTTAGGTTTGCTCCCCTATATTGCAAAAAATGTGTTTGAAGTCGGACAAGCTGGACTTGGCGCGTTAAGTGCGAGTTTCGCGTTTGGTGCGCTATTGGGGTCGTTGGTGTTGGGGTTGAATCGTTTTTCATTGGGTACCGGTCGCGCGATGCTAGTGACGGCGGGTTTATGGTTTGGTTGTTTATTGGTGTTTAGTTTTCTGACCGATCTTGGGTTGGGAATGTTTGTACTGGTCTGCACGGGTTTTGTGCAAAGTCTTAGCATGACGCCCTTAGCTGCAGTGATGCTGCGTGGCACCGAACCGACGTTTCGAGGTCGCGTCATGGGCATGCGCATGCTTGCGATCTGGGGATTGCCTGCCGGGTTGTTGTCTGCCGGGCCGCTCATTGACTGGCTTGGCTATGCTGGCGTTGCCTGGCTCTACACCTTATCAGGGCTTGTTTTGACTTTCGGTATTGCCTGGCGCTGGCGTCTTGCGCTGTGGGATAAGGCTGCGCCATCGAATCAGCACAGCTGAACTGTCTTGCCAAGTCACCAAACATGGTGCGGCGCACGATGAGGCTCTTCTGCAAGATGTGAGACTTTGTGTTAGGGTTCTCCCTGAGACAAAAGAGATGCGCCGACAGAGCCCCATGAAGATTTTTTACGGTTGGAAGATGGTTTTTGCAGCGGCCTCGCTGCAATTTTTGCAGTCAATGATGCTGCATCAAGCCTTTGGGGCTTACCTTGCCGTATTAATAGAAGAAAAAGGCTGGAGCAAAACCTCGGTATCGGCCGCCTCGGCAATGATGTCAATGGAAGCCGCTGTGATTGGCCCTGTGCTAGGGTGGTTTTTAGACCGCTTTGGCTCTCGTGGCGTCATTAGAATTGGCGTCATCGTGTTTGGCATCGGGTTCATGCTAATGAGTTTCGTCGAGACACTAGGCCAATTTTATGGCGCTGTGATTGTGATAGCCATTGGGTCGTCGATGGCCGGCTATTTTCCGCTCAATGTTGGCATTATTCAGTGGTTTGAAAAAAAACGCGCCCGTGCGTTGTCAATGGTTGGGCTAGGTCTTGCGTTAGGTGGCATGTTTGTGCCGATAGTAGCCTACAGCATACAGAGCAATGGTTGGCGTATTACCTCGTTTGTCTGTGGCGTGGCGGTGATCATATTGGGCTACCCGTTGGCTTCTATATTTCGTCGACGTCCTGAAGATTTTGGACTGACAGTCGATGGCCTTGGTGCGACCCGGGGCCTGGTGGATTTAAAGGCGACTCCGGAAGAGAGTCACGAGCCAGAATTTACTGCACGTCAGGCCTTACGTACAAAATCTTTTTGGTTGTTATCGGCTGGGCACGGTGTGGCGTTGATTGTGGTGACTGCCGTGAATACCCACGCCATTAACCACATGCGTATTTCGTTGGGGTACACCATTGCTCAAGCGGCTGTCTATATTACGTTGATGACTGCGTTTCAGGTGGTGGGCGTGCTGCTCGGTGGTTGGCTGGGCGACAAGTTACGCAAAAATCGCATGGCAGCGACATGTATGTTGATGCATATGGCGGGCCTGTTGATGCTGACCTATGCAGGTGGCCCAGCGATGCTGATTGGTTTTGCTGTGTTGCACGGCTTAGCCTGGGGGATTCGTGGCCCGTTCATGCAGGCGATTCGTGCAGATTATTTTGGTCGCAAGTCCATCGGCATGATCCTTGGCTTATCTGCGCTGCTGACGGCGGTGGGGCAAGTGTCGGGGCCGTTACTTGCCGGCATCATGGGTGATGCGACAGGTAATTATTTGCTCGGTTTTACCGTGTTGGCCCTAATTGCGGGGGCGGGCTCTGCCTTGTTTTGGTTCGCAAAACCCCCTCTGATGCCGGCAAAGGTTTCCTAAACGTAGAGTTCAACGGTATGCTTTGCCCCTGGGAATGTGAAAAAAATAAAGAAACGACAACTGGGGGTAGAGACAAATGACTAAAAATATGTCGAAGATCGCGACACAAACATTGCGATACATAGGTTTATCGGTTTTAGGCGTGGGGTTGGCGAGTGCAGCGTTGCAAGTTTGCGCACAAACGTGGCCCGCCAAGCCGGTACATTTGATCGTCGGCTTTGCACCGGGCGGTGGCACAGATATCGTTGCACGAGCGCTCAGCGCAAATATGACGGCGGCCTTAGGGCAGTCAATCGTTGTTGAGAATAAAGCAGGTGCTGCAGGCACCATTGGTGCAGATTACGTTGCGAAGGCAGCGCCTGATGGGTATACCTTGTTGATGGGGCACTCGAATTCGAACGCCATTTCACCCTTCGTTTTAAAAAATATCCCCTACAACCCCGCGACTGACTTTACGCCAATTACTTACCTGGGTTATGTGCCTAATGTCTTGGTGGTCAATGTTGGGGTACCAGTGAAAGATGTTGCCGAAGTGATCGCGTTGGCCAAGACTAAACCAGGTATCTTGACCTATGGCTCCTCGGGCATTGGTAGTACCCAACACTTAGCGGGTGCGTTGTTTTCACAAATTGCCGGCATCTCGCTGAACCATATTCCCTATAAGGGCAGTGGGCAGGCCATCATTGATTTGCTGGCAGGTCAAATTACGATGAACTTTGACACGCTACCTCCGGTGCTTGAGCAAATCCGCTCTGGCAAACTTAAAGCACTAGCGATCTCAACTCCAAAGCGGTTGTCGCAATTGCCCAATGTACCGACCTTTATCGAGGTGGGTATCAAGGGTTTTGATGTGACAAATTGGTACTCGATCATGGGGCCAAAGGGCATGCCGCCAGCACTCGTTGCGCAAATTGACAAGGCAGTGAAGGCGGCCATGGCAGACCCCAAGACCAAAAAAACACTAGAAGAGCAAGGCTTACAAACTGAGGGTGCAGCCACACCCGAAGCCTTTGCTGCTTTTGTACAAGACGAATTAGCGAAATACAAACAGCTTGTTCAAACACTCAATATCAAAGCTGACTGAGTGTCATGTCAAATATCTTTCATCGTGCTCCCTTGCAAACCGTACCGAAGGTTGTCCAAGGGAAAGGGATCGAGTTAATTGACAGTTCTGGCAAGCGCTACCTTGATGCGTCAGGTGGTGCTGCGGTGTCGTGCTTAGGGCATAGCCACCCCCAGGTTGTGCGTGCGATTCAGCAACAGCTAGATCAGATCGCCTATGCGCACACGTCATTTTTTACCAATGAGCCCGCCGAGCAACTGGCCACGACACTGGCACAGGCTGCACCAGGTGATTTAAACCACGTCTTTTTTGTTTCAAGTGGCTCTGAGGCGATTGAGGCATCACTCAAGCTCGCGCGACAGTATTTTGTTGAGCGCGGTGAGAATAAGCGAAAACATTTTATTGCTCGACGTCAGAGTTATCACGGCAATACCCTCGGCGCGTTGGCTATTGGCGGAAATGCGGGTCGTCGCCAGCCCTTTTTGCCCTTGCTTGTCGCCGCGCACCATGTGTCGCCTTGTTACGCTTACCGCGAGCAGGGCGCGCAAGAAGATGACGCGCAGTACGCACAACGCTTAGCAGCCGAGCTTGAGGCGAAGATCCTGGAGCTTGGCCCTGATACCGTTGCGGCTTTTGTTGCCGAAACAGTTGTCGGGGCGACGGCCGGTGCGCTCGCGCCCGTGGGCGACTATTTAAAACGCATTCGCGCCGTCTGCGATCGTTATGGTGTTTTGCTGATTTTGGACGAAGTCATGTCAGGCATGGGGCGAACGGGTCACCTGTTTGCCTGCGACGAAGATGGTGTGGCGCCCGACATTATTGCCATTGCAAAGGGTCTTGGCGCGGGATATCAGCCAATCGGTGCGATGATTGCCTCGACGCGTATTTACGACACAATTGTGGGCGGCAGTGGTTTTTTTCAGCACGGGCACACTTACGTCGCGCATGTTGCTGCCTGCGCCGGTGCGTTAGCTGTGCAGCGAGTCATCCAAGAAGAGCTTCTGCTGGACAACGTAAAAAAACGTGGTGAGCAACTACGGAGATTGCTGCGAGAAAAATTTTGTGATCATCCGCATGTGGGCGATGTGCGTGGTAGAGGCTTGTTTGTTGGCGTGGAGTTTGTGCAAGATCGCTTAAGCAAAGACGCTTTTGATCCTCGGTCAAAAATATATGCTCAGCTCAAAGCTAGTGGCATGCAGCACGGGCTGTTGACGTATCCCTCGGGGGGCACGATTGA
>CALCPT010000084.1 GCA_937897265.1 uncultured Alcaligenaceae bacterium | reverse complement strand
TTGTTTAACTAAGCTTTAAAACCCCAACGACCAAGGTACAGCGATAGGGCGTTGATTGTTGCGTAAAGCGTAAAGCCAATCGCAACGACGATAAACATGGCTTGGGGTTCGGCTTTCAGCCAGTGCACTGCCACCCAACCGGCAACGGCGACAAACACGACCCGTGTCGTACTGCCAATCAGTACCCAGCCTAATTTGCCTGAGCCCTGTGAGGCAAAAAACAAAACCAGGCCTACGCCAAAGAATCCGTAGCAGGGCCCGACGATATTGAGATAGGCGCTACCGAAGGCGATGATGGCTGGGTCGGCAGTAAACCATCTCATCCACAACAAGGGAAACAACCCGACGGTCAGACCGATTGTGCCGGTAATGATTGCGACCAAGAGAGCACCGGTCCATGTCGCGCGAATGGCGCGCCCTGGGTTGCCGGCACCGATATTGGTGGCTGCCATCGTGGTCAATACTGTGCCGATCCCAAACACAATGGGGATCAGGATAAATTCGAGTCTTGCTGCCACCCCAAACCCTGCGAGCGCGCTGATGCCGTAGGTGCCAACATAGGCGGTGGCGATTAGGATTGAACTATTACTTAAAAGGGGGCTTAAGGCACCTGGCAGGCCAATGCGTAAGATTGTGCGAAACAGTATTGATGACCAAGCACCACTAAATCGCAACCTGACTGCGGCTTGCGGCCTGAGTAAATACGCTAGCATGACACTGGTCGCCAACACGTTGACAGCGACCGTGCTTGCGGCGGCACCGGCAATACCGAGGCCGCCAAAGGGGCCCCAGCCAAACACGAGTAAGGGGCATAACCCAGCGTGTAACACCGCTGTACCAATCAACATGTATGACGGGATCGCCATGTTGCCCGATCCCCGTACAATCGCTGAGAGTGTGTTCGTTAGCCAAACGGTAAAACCGCCTGCAAATAATACCGTTGAGTAGGTGAGGGCGACCTGCAGGTTTTCGCCACTGCCGCCTAGCAGGGTATAGATCGAAGGACCAAAGCCCAGCACAATCAACGAAAAAATGGCGGCCATGATGAGCGCTGTAGCAAGCGCATGTTGCGCAAGGCGCTCTGCTAACGCGCGATCGCCTGAGCCCAAGGCTTGGGCAACGACCGAATTGATTGAGCCACCCAGCGCACCGTTCGACATCTGCTGCATTAGCATGGCAATTGGAAACACTAACGCCGCACCCGCTAAAGCCTGTGTTCCCAGCAGGCCGATGATGTAACCGTCGTAGGCAATGATACCTGTCGAGGCAAACAAGCCCAAGATGTTAGGCGTTGCCAGTTGCAGGATAGTCTTTAACAGAGGCCCCTGTAACAGCGCCTCTGTGCGCTTGGATCTGCTAGCGGTTGCGACTGCAGACGGCGCGCTCACTTAATCTTCTTTGCGCAGGTGCGGAAACAAAATCACGTCGCGAATACTTGGGCTGTCGGTTAACAGCATCACCAAGCGATCGATGCCGATACCGCAACCCCCTGCAGGGGGCATACCGTACTCGAGTGCACGAATGTAATCGGCGTCGTAAAACATCGCTTCTTCGTCACCCGCATCTTTGGCCACAACCTGCGCTTGAAAACGCGCGGCTTGATCTTCGGGGTCGTTTAACTCAGAAAAGCCGTTGGCGATTTCGCGACCGGTAATAAACAACTCGTAGCGCTCGGTAATGCCGGGCCGTGTGTCGGATTCACGCGCTAAGGGCGAGACTTCGATTGGGTAGTCGATGATGTAGGTCGGATGCCACAGCTGTGACTCGGCGGTCTCTTCAAATAGAGCGAGTTGTAGGGCACCGAGGCCTGCGCGTGCGAGGTTAGGCGCGTTGACATCGACCCCACGCTTTTTAAGTTCGGTGCGTACAAACTCAATGTCTGCTAACTGGGCTTCATTAAATTGCGGCACGTGCGCCAAGATCGCCTGCACAATCGTCAAACGGTGAAAAGGTTTTGCCAGATCAAGTTCACGACCTTGATAGGTGAGGGTAGCGGTACCACACGCACTGATCGCTGCCGCGCGCACCGAGAACTCCATGCGGCGCATGGACCAGTACACGGTGAGTGGCAGTCCGACCAGCAGCAGATAGCGCGCCGCGTCGAACACCGTGCGCAGCTCGACGAGTCCGAACAGCAGACGGTGCACGCCTGCTACCACGAGGTGCGGCAGATTCTGGTAGTACAGAAACTGCGGATAGCCGAGTTCGAGCTGCGGCATCCAGAAGTCGAGCGGATTGCGCCAGTGCGCCATCTCGCGACTGGCGCCTTGCACCATCTGCCAATGCAAGGCGAGGTCATTGCTGGCGGGCACCGGTGTGGTGAGCTCCGGCAGCAGTTGCCACGCGGTAACCAGCAACGGCACGAGGGCCAGCAGCGCAGCCAGATTTCGCAACATGAAGTTCCCCTTGTTGGGCCGCTCGGAACACCCGGCCGCCGGACGTCGAGCGGATCGATGGGCTCTCGCCAGCCATCGCTATTGATCAGAAGGGTATCAGCCGTAATCCGCGCTCGACGGTGGGGACGATCACCGAGATCTACGATTATCTTCGGCTGCTCT
>CALCPT010000083.1 GCA_937897265.1 uncultured Alcaligenaceae bacterium | reverse complement strand
TGTCTCAATGAGTTCCGCATCTATTTCCCGTCCACAACCTGAATCACGCAGCGCTTTCAAAGTGTTTCGTCGCATTGACACGCGTTGGATGGACAACGATGTGTATGGCCATGTCAACACCGTTGTGTACTACAGCTGGTTTGCCACAGCCGTCAACGCGCACTTGATTGAGCAGGGTGCATTGGACATTCACCACGGCGAGACCATTGGCTTGGTGATTGAAACCCAGTGCAACTACTTTGCACCGCTCGCATTTCCGCAAACCATCGAAGCCGGTATGGCCACGTTCGTCAACGACGCCCAGACGGCACCCGGGCGCTTTAACGTCTTTGACTATCGTGGCGGCACGATCATCGCCGACTACGGCCACAACCCCGATGCTGTGCAAGCGCTTGTGCAGGCCATTGAAAGCATACCTGCCACCAAACGCACCGTAGTCATTAGCGGTGCGGGCGATCGGCGCGACGAAGACATCTCGCGCCAGACCGAGATTTTGGGTGAAATTTTTGACGAGGCCATTTTGTATCAAGATCAGTGCCAACGCGGACGTGAGGATGGCGAAGTTTTGGCGTTACTACAACTTGGCTTAAAAAATGTGTCGCGCACAAAAGAGATTCAAGAGATTCGCGGTGAGTTTCTGGCCATAGACACGGCCTTGGCCAAGCTCCAACCTGGTCAGCTATGCCTGATCTTGATTGACCAAGTGCAAGAGGCTCTTGATCACATTGCAAAAAGAATTGCTGAAAGTCATTGAAAAATAAAAAACCACGCAAGCTTCGTGCGGAAGATTGCGTGGCAATAAGACCTGATCGAAGGTGAATCTCTCGCGGTAGTGGTCACGACGATCACAAAATCGTAATCACACGCAAACTGGATGAATCATCAAGTTTGCAGGCAACAACCGTCTTTCAAGATTTCGATTTTTCTCCGGCAGCCGCTGCCGCAAACGGAAATGCTGGAAACATTGCACGGACCTGCTCTTGCAGTTTGTCTTGCATCTGCCCGAACAAATCTTTGCTCTGCTCAACATATGAATTCATCATATTTTGCATGACAGGTGTCTGCCCGCTCATAAATTGAGTCCACGCCTCAGGGGACATTTGCGTATTGCCGAACAATCCTTTCGATTGATCGGCCAAACGATCTTGTACTTCCATAAAGGTTTGAATATTTTTTTCGAGATAAGTACCCATCATCCCTTGCATGGCGTGACCATAAAAGCGAATCACCTGCGCCAACATGACTGAAGAGAACATCGGCATACCACCGCTTTCTTCTTCAAGAATGATTTGAAGCAAAATACTGCGGGTGAGATCTTCTGCAGACTTGGCATCGACGACCTTAAAGACTTCATTTTTGAGCACTAACTGTTTGACATCAGCCAACGTAATGTAGGTGCTGGTTTGCGTATCGTACAGACGACGATTGGGGTATTTCTTAATCAGACGTACGGACGCGTCTGTTGCCGCTTCGGTCATGCATGCCTCCAAATAACTGTGTCATAAACAAACTATGGGCTGTTGGCAGTACCAACAGCCCGCAACTTCAACCCATGTGCAAACCACCGTTCAACGAAAAATCCGCACCCGTTGAAAATCCCGACTCTTCAGACGCAATCCAAGCCACAATCGAGGCAATTTCTTCAGGACGTCCGAGTCGTTTCACCGGAATCGTTGATACGATTTTTTCAAGTACCTCGGGGCGAATCGCCCGCACCATATCAGTCCCAATATAACCAGGCGATACCGTATTGACCGTCACACCCTTACTCGCAACCTCTTGCGCTAGCGACATCGAAAACCCATGAATCGCAGCTTTCGCCGTGGCGTAGTTCGATTGCCCAAACTGACCCTTTTGCCCGTTGACCGAACTGATATTAATGATCCGACCAAAACCGCGATCAACCATGGCTTCGATCACTTGTTTGGTCACATTGAATAGGCTATTGAGGTTGGTGTCCATGACCGCGCGCCAGTCCTCAGAAGACATTTTACGAAACACACCATCACGCGTGATCCCGGCATTGTTCACCAGAATATCGACTGGCCCGTGCTCTGCCACCACGGCTTTGAACGCGGCTTCGCACGAGTTCCAGTCTGAGACATTACCCACCGAAGCATAAAACTTATAGCCAAGCGCCGCCTGTTCAGCCAACCACTGGCCGTAATCGCGACTGGGGCCGCAACCCGCTACAACTGTCATTCCTTCTTTTGCCAAACGCTGGCAAATAGCAGTCCCGATACCACCCATTCCACCGGTTACATATGCTAGCTTTGCACTCATCCTCATCTCCTTTTACCGTCTTGACACGGCATTGACCAACGCTAGACTGCTCGAACTTTTACATAGGATCCCGGCGCTTGTTCTAGCACGGGATAGGACTGATTACCCAAGGTTTTTGAGGCCTTGATGCGCTTACCACTATGTGAGGCTAACCATTCACCCCAGTCGCGCCACCAGCTGCCTGGATACTCAGTTGCTTGCGTGAACCAAGTCTCGGCAGCTTGGCCCTTAACAGGCTTGTCACCCACCCAATAATTACGCTTCTTTTTTGCCGGGGGATTAATCACCCCTGCAATGTGCCCCGAGGCCCCCAACACAAAGCGATTAGGACCCGGGAAAATTGCTGCCGAAGCAAAGGCAGAGTGCCACGGCACAATGTGATCTTCGCGCGAGCCGTAAAGATAAGTTGGCACTTTAACTTTGCGCAAATCGATGGGTACCCCACAGCTTGTCAGCGCATTGGGTTGGCTTAGTTTGTTTTCGAGATAGGTGTGTCGAAAGTACCAAGTAAAAAACGGCCCAGGCAAGTTTGTGCTGTCACCGTTCCAGAATAATAAATCGAAGGCAACCGGCGACTCACCCTTTAAATAATTCGAGACAACGTAATTCCAAACGAGCTCGTTGGGTCGCAAAAATGAAAATGTGGTGCCAAGCTCGCGCGCCGACATCAAACCACCATGCCCGATTTGTTGCTCACGCAGGCTAGCGTGCTGTTCGTCGACAAACACACCAAGCGGTCCGGTGTCTTTGAAGTCAACCATTGAAGTCAATAGCGTCAGAGACGCCACGGGACTTTGACCCTTGGCCGCTGCCACAGCCAAACCTGCTGCCAGCATGGTGCCACCTACACAAAACCCCAGAGCATTAATCTTGCTTTGCCCAGAAATTTCTTGCGTCACTCGCAGCGCAGTCAAGATGCCTTCTTCAAGGTAATCATCCCAAGTCGCCTTCTCAATGCCATCAGTATCTTCGGCAAGTGGGTTACGCCAAGACATCAGGTACACCGTGAAGCCTTGTGCCACCGCATCGCGCACAAACGAATTTTCGGGCTGCAAATCGAGAATGTAAAACTTATTAATACATGGCGGTACCAACAAAATCGGCCGCTGATAGACGGTTGACGTCGTGGGTGAATATTGTAGTAATTGAAAAAATTTGTTTTGAAAAACGACCGAGCCGGCAGACGTCGCAACGTTTTCACCAACGACAAATTTACTTTCGTCACTTTGTGAAATGCGACCTTTTTGGATATCACCGATCAGATTCGTGACTCCGGCAACGAGAGTTTCGCCGCCAGAATCGATGAGTGCGGCTTGTGCATCCGGATTGGTCGCTAAAAAATTAGCGGGCGACATCGCGTCGACCCACTGCATCACGGAAAAATGTAAACGGTCTTTAAGTTCAGGCGAGGCATCCGAAGCATCAACCAGCTTTTGCATGGCATTTGCCGACAACAGATACAAGTGAGCCATGAGCAAATGGGGCGGACTCGAGGCCCATGCCGGCGCAGCAAACCGACGGTCTTTAATCGCAGGCAAATGCCCTTGAGTCGCCTCTTGGGATAAGCGTTGCCATGCCTGTATGAAGTCGTTCTGAACCGACTCAAGCGCCTCTTTTGAAATCCCGGGTGGCGGCGCCATCCCCTCTGGAAACGGAAAATTCACATTAAAGACCTATTTTTGCCCTCGGCGGTGCCATCGTGCGCTGCAATATCCCGCTTGTCAACCCCCCAAAACACGATTAAGCGGCTATTCAAAAATAGTCAGCCTCAAAGACGACCTAACCAAGCGAGCGTCGCCATTCGGCCCGTCAGGCGATCGCGTCGATACGAAAAAAATTGCCGCTGCGGGTCACTCACCGTGCACAAGCCGCTGTTTTCGACTTGATTCACGCCCATTTGCGCAAGACGCCAGCAGGCGAGACCCGCTAAATCTGCACGCCATTTGCCGGGCTCGCGCGGGTCTGGCAAAAAATACCCTGCCTGCTCAGCCCCCTTGCCCTGAAACGCAATCCTGACATCCTCGCCCACCTGAAAAGCTTGAGCCCCGATCCCGGGACCAACCCAGGCACGCCAACCCGAGGCCTTGGGACACTTGATTTGCATCAGCTGCAAGGTCGCCTCTAAGACGCCGGCTGCAAGGCCTTTCCAACCGGCATGGGCGACCCCAACCACGGTCCCCTCTTGGTCAGCCAACACCACCGACAGACAGTCTGCCGTCAAGACAGCTAAAACCCGCCCCGGCGTGGCGCTCACAGAGGCATCTGCCGCTGGGGGCTCTTGGTTGAAATCAAAGAGGTTAGGGTCATCTGCGTCGACGACACGAATGCCGTGCACCTGTTTGAGCCAGGCAGGTTCGTTCGGCAGCGCTTGCCTCAGGCGGCGGCGGTTCTCATGCACATTGGCTGGATTGTCTTGGGTGCCAAGACCTAAGTTGAAAGAGTCGTAGGGCTGCTCTCCTACTCCTCCGGTACGGGTCGTACAAAAGAGCTGAACACCTTGCCAAAGTTGCTTTGGCCGGATCAGAGGAAGCGTGGGCTGAGTAGTTGACGGCATGATGGACACTGAAAGAGTGGCTAGCGACGATGGCTGCGCGTTGGGCACTGAAAGTTTGGCTTGCAACGCTGAGCGCGGCGCGGACACTAAGACTTCCAGGTAATGTGCTCGATGACGTTTAGCATATCAGTTGCAGGCGCCGCCGTAAATTCGACCATCCCTGCCCCACCAGGATCCTCAAACCTCAATTGATGCGCGTGCAACATCTGTCTGACTGCACCCTCAATGACCCGCCCACCGTACAACGTGTCGCCCAAAAGAGGGTGTCCTAAACTCGCCAAATGGGCGCGAATCTGGTGGGTTCTGCCGGTTTCTAACCGACACGTCACTTCAGAAATATTCGAGCCTCCATATTCACCCACACGGACAAGTTGGTAGTGCGTGACGGCGGCTTTGGGCGCGCTCAGACTCTCGACCGACATGCGTACGGGCACTTTTGGATCGCGGCCGATCGGACGATCAACCGTGCCCTGCGCTAGCATGCGCCCGTGCGCGAGTGCCAAATACTGGCGCCCCATGGTACGAGCCTGCAGCTGACGGACTAAATGCGTTTGCGAGACCTCATTGCGAGCAATCACAAGCAAGCCAGAGGTGTCTTTATCCAGACGGTGCACGATTCCGGCCCGCGCAACGTGCATGAGCTCAGGATAGCGATGCAGCAACCCATTGAGTAAAGTACCCGACCAATTGCCGGCTCCGGGGTGTGTCACAAGCCCAACCGGCTTATTCACAACAATCCAATCAGTCGTTTCACCTAGTACATCAAAATCAACGGGTTGCGGGACAAAAGCATGATCTTCAGGTGCTGGTTGCTCGTAGACTGTTATCACATCGTCTTCGCGCAAGGTTTGCCTAAGTTTGGCGACTTTGCCGTTGACCAGGACGTGCCCCCCTTGAATCCACGTCTGCAGTCGGCTTCTAGAGTGCTGCGGTACCAACTGCGCCAAGACTTTGTCGAGCCGCTCAAGTGGCATTTCATCCGTGACGAGAAAAACCTGCGGTTCGTCTTCAGGCGCAATATCTTCAGAAATTCGGGTGTCGGTCATTGGGACTCGTCTTATAATCAGCAGAGAATGCTAACACCAAGGATCATTTCGTGATGGGTCGCAACACTATTTCTTTATTTCAGTCGGGCACTTCAACCACTTGGGCCGGCAGGCTCATGGTTTTGTTCGTCGCTTTACTGATTGCAGGTTGCGGCACAAAAGGGCCTGAATACGACCCCACCGCCACCTGGAACGTCGAGCGCCTATTTGAAGATGGCAAAGCTGAAATGAATTCGGGTAATTGGCGGCTAGCCAAAGAACGCTTTATGGCGGTCGAAACGCGCTTTCCGTTTGGTGCCTACGCACAACAATCGATGCTGAACCTGGCCTATGTGCAATGGAAAGACAAAGAGCCTGAGTTGGGCTTGGCCACACTCGGCCGCTTTCAACAGCAATATCCCAGCCACCCGGCGACGGACTACGCGTTGTACCTTCGCGGCTTGATTAACTTTACGCCTCCAAGTGCGGTGTTTGCCACCGTCACCCGTCAAAACCCGGGTGAGCGCGACCCAAGGGCCTTACGCCAGTCGTACGCGGCCTTCAACGAACTCGTCGAGCGCTTTCCTGAAAGCCGCTACGCGACTGACTCGCGCAAGCGCATCGAATGGCTGATCAATACGATGGCCGAAAACGAGATGCTGATCGCGCGCTATTACTACGAAAGATTTGCCTATGTTGCTGCCATCAATCGAGCACAAGTGGTCATCACAGAGTTTCAAGGCGTGCCGTCCTCTGAACAGGCGCTCTACATCATGATGATGTCATACGAAAAACTGAAGATGACTGATTTGCGCAACGACACCGAACGCGTGTTACTTGCAAACTTTCCAAATACAACTTTAATCGCGCAGGGCTTTCCAGGTAAATATAGTGCCTGGAACCCATTACGGTTGTTTTAAGAAAGCGGCCGCGCCGGTTGGGTAGTTAATTTCAACAATCAAGATATGAAAATCTGCCAAAACACCTCTTGTCGGGCGCCGATTGGTGATCACGCTGCGTTCTGCCCCAAGTGCGGCACTGCAGCGCCCGCGGTGGCGCCGGTTGCTCCTCCACCTCCACCAGTTGGCCTCGGGCGTCCACTTGCCCCACCGCCCCCTCCGATGCGAGTTGCACCACCGATTCAACCAGAGGTCATCAAGCCTGCTGCGCCACCACCTGCAGAGACGACTGCA
>CALCPT010000082.1 GCA_937897265.1 uncultured Alcaligenaceae bacterium | reverse complement strand
TGTGTCTCAGGTGGTGCAAGCACTTCATTCTTGAGGGTAAAAACGCCCCCAAGTGCTTTTGTTAAATCTGCCATATTGCCCTCGTTATGTGATCCTCAATAAAAAGACTATTGGCAGGGCTTGAGGGAAAGCCTTTTCAAGAGCGACTCTAGCCAAAGTCAAAACATATTACATCAAGCGCTTTTCTTGTCTAGCAAAAAATCGCTCAAGGTCTTAACAACTTCGTATTTAATGGCCGTGTTCCTTTTGCGCACTGACCGCCACAAAATCGAGTATGGCAAGCCGGTTTGTCCTGCGACAGCGCGTAAGTTGTAAGGTTGTAATTTAGTCCTGATTTCCTCGATTGTTAACATTTTTGCACCTTGTATAAAAAAACTTGTTGACAGCGCGAATTGTATGCTAATATTCGTTCACTCGCAACCGGAATTAGCCGACAGCGAGATTTTTAGGAGAGCCAAATGGCGATCAATCTACGCAGTACAAAAGGGCTACACACCAATGGCGTTAAACTCTTGGTTTACGGCAACGCTGGCGCAGGCAAAACTAGCCTGATCCCCACATTGCCAACGCCCATAGTGTTATCAGCCGAGGGTGGTTTGTTGTCTATTGCCGATGCTGATGTGCCTTTTATCGAGGTCAACAGCTACGATACGTTAATGGAGGCATATCGTTGGATCACCGAATCGGATGAATCCAAACACTTTGAAAGCATCGCGCTTGATTCGATCAGTGAGATTGCAGAAGTGGTTTTGAATTACGAAAAGAAGATCGCCAAAGACCCAAGGCAGGCGTATGGGGCGATGCAAGAGCAAATGACCGATTTGATTCGTGCGTTTCGTGATATTCCAAACAAGCATGTTTACTTTACCGCCAAGTGCGAGAAAGCATCGGATGAGACAGGGCGATTGTTGTATGCGCCGAGTATGCCAGGAAACAAAACGGGTCAGCAATTGCCATATTTCTTTGACGAAGTGCTTGCGCTGCGAGTTGAGAAAGATGCCGATGGCAATCCACAGCGTGCCTTGATGTGTGACAGTGATGGGATTTGGTTAGCCAAAGACCGATCCGGCAAGCTCGATGGTTGGGAAGCGCCCGACCTTGGCGCAATCATTGCAAAAATAGGGGCTTAATTATGCAAAACAGCCGCCTATCTGATTTAGTCGAAACTTGGTCACAAGCCAAGCAAGCCGAAAAAATGGCCATTGAAAAGCGAAGAAAAGCCGAAGATGAGATTACCAAAATCTGCGACATTAACCCTGCGCATGAAGGCACTGTGAGTATGGATATTGATAGTTATAAAGTTAAGATCGAATCAAAATTTACCCGCAAGGTTGACTCTGATAAGTTGCAGGAGTTGGCAGACGAATCAGGCTTAACCGATCATTTATTTACGCTTTTCCGTTGGAAACCTGAAATAGAGATGAAAGCGTGGAAATCTGCCGATCCTGCAATCACTAGCGTTTTGATTAAAGCCGTTACCACAAGTGCAGGCCGCCCGAGTTACTCAATCACAACCGAGGAATGACACCATGTCACAATTTGAAACCATTAACCTGAACGATCTGCCTGAGCAGACCAATGACTTCTCACCGATCCCCGCCGGTGATTACACGGTATCAATCAAAGATGCCGAGCTTAAGCCTACCAAAGACGGATCGGGGCAGTACATCAAGTTAAAGCTACAAGTGCAAGGCCCTGCCCACGTTGGTCGCGTGATTTTCTCTAACCTAAACATTCGCAACAAGAGCCAAGCCGCCGAGACAATCGGCAGACAACAGCTAGGCGCAATCATGCGTGCGTTAGGCATCGCAAGTGTAAGCGACACAGATCAGTTAATCGGTGCAACGATTGGCAT
>CALCPT010000081.1 GCA_937897265.1 uncultured Alcaligenaceae bacterium | reverse complement strand
GAGTCGATATAGACGGCAATCTCTCCTTTTAGAAAAGCCTCTAAATTTGCTTGGGCGTTGAAGTCCATCACATTGTCAGGGCCGGTATCTCGAATGACCTTCAACAGCTCCATCGTTTTTAGGCCTGATTCACTGGCAAAATTTGATTGCCAGTTTTTTTGAAAAATATTTTCACCTTGCGGAAAAAAATGTAGCAACCAAGAATCAATAAATGATTTTGAAGTGCCTAGGGCCGCTGTCATCGCTGGCATTTTTGCGCGCAATCTAATCCGAATCAGTAACCGCTGTAGCTCTTCATACGTGACGGGTGCGGTTAAATGATGCTGTTCAAAGATGTCTTTGCGGTACGCAAAGATACTAGTCTGACAACCAAAGGGAAGGCCAAAGACACCGCCCTCAGACATTTGTTGTGTAGACATACCAACTGCCTGTACGTAGCCTCTGACTAAGTCGTCGAATTGATAATCGGGCACAGCCAGTCTTGGGTCTGCAAATAACGGGGCGAGGTTGGTGAGGTATCCAAATTTCAGCAGTGCGGCCTTCCAGCCAAGATTAAATACCACTAGGTCATAGTCGTTCACCGGCTTCGCACAGGCCTCGAAAACCTTCGTCTTTGAACGCTCAGAATCGGCGGAATCCAGTTCAATTTTTATTCCCGTCTCATTAGAAAAATTTCTGATGAGTGCCCGCGCGAGATTAAAGTGCAGAACGCCGCTAGGCCAGTTGATTCTCAGTGTTTTACCCGCAAAGCGTTTTGTATCGGCCATGCTATCTTGAGGATAAAGAAAGCTACTGCCGATAGCGCCCGTCACGAGGGCGCTTTTTTTCAAAAAATGTCTTCTTTGAGAGTCCATCTGAATTGCGTATTTTTGCCACGACTGAGCCAAGCTACACTATACTTTAGTCGCATATTGTTGGGAGAAAAAAATGACCTTTCGCACGGGAAAAGCGCAATCTGGCTGGAAATTACTGCTCTGTAGTATTTTTTTGATCGTACTAACGGATTTAGCGTATTCGAAGCTAGCAGATTATCAATTTGCGCCCAACATTAAATTGGGTGAAGATAATCTGGTGCTGTCGGGCTCAGCTTTACGCTCTGTGCTGTTTATCAAGGCGTATAGTATTGGCGTGTATCTACCCAAAAAAATCAGCAGTTTTGAAGAGGTGGCTGCCTTACCCAACACTGCGTTGAGAATTATGATTATTCCTCACAAAGAACTCGACGCTAAAGCTTGGACCGATTCTATTGAACGTGGGTTCTCTAAAAACCTATCTGACCAAGAACTGCTTCAAATGAGACCCTTCATGGATGCGATCTATGTTGAGTTGAATCAGATGAAAGGGGTAGATGTTGGTGATATCTGTACGTTAGATTACATTCCTCAAAAAGGGGTAGTCGTTGGAAAAACCGGAATGCAGTCTAAGCCCATTGGCGATAGAGTGTTTTTTAATAATATTTTAGGCATATGGTTGGGGGATGTGCCCGCCGACGACGAGCTTAAAAAGACGATACTAGAACAATAAGTTAAGGAGATCTCCATGCAAGTACACGAACTCGTCGCCCGCTTTGCCAAGGCCGGTGCTAGCAGCAACCCGATGAAGGCTGCCCGCGAAGAGCTCGAAGTGCTGCGCGGCGATATCGACGCAGTTGACCAAGCCCTGCGGTTTATTCCGGGTACGGGCGGCAACGCGCGGCAAGTGTTTTATCGTTCACCGTCGCTCTCGCTGCTGAAGGTTTGCTTTCCTGCCGGGCGCCGCACGCCGCCGCACGATCATGGCACCTGGGCCACGATTCTTTTGTTCTCGGGCGAAGAAAAGAACACGTTGTACCGCACTGAAAATGGAACGCTGCGCAAGGCCAGTGAGGTCACGCTGACACGCGGCACGATTTTGCCGATGCTTGCCGACACTGTGCACGTCGCTGAGTGTTTAGGTACAGAGCCTGCCATTGGCCTGCATGTCTACGGTGGCGATATCCTCGATTTGCCTCGCCGTATGTGGCATCCCGAAACGCTAGAAGCACATGCTCTGGATTTGACGCTGTATGAGTCGTTTGCGCAGGCCGCATCTCAAGCAGACCGAGCACCGCTCAGTTGAGCGCCATCAAACCGCTGTTGCGAGTTTCTGGCAGCTCGTCGATCTCGCTTGTGTTGAGTCTGAGTTAAATAGATTCGAGCGAAATAACTTCGAGTTTAAATTAGGCTGGGAGTTGCTTGAGCCGGCTGACTGTGAAGCCGAAGAACCTCAGCAGGGCATTGTCTGATGAGAGGTGTAATATCTGACTGCTTTCCTTTTAGCCAGGTCTCATAACTTTCGGGGTTTAAGATCACCACCATGCGCTTTTCGTCTTGCGGCTTATGTAACAGCTTAAACACTGCGTGACCATCTGCATTGACCGTGAGCATGGTGTAACTCTCGATCCAACCAGTCGGCGAGCGCCACGTAGACCATATCCCTGCAATCCCCATTGGCGCGCCATCTGCGCGTGACACTTCAGCGGCTACAGCTTTGCCCGAGCGCCAATCAGGCTCAAAGACCGACATCGCCGGAATAATGCAGCGCTGGCCTTTTTTCCAGGCATCGCGAAACGTGGGCTTTTCAGCAATCGTCTCACTGCGCGCGTTGAATGTGCCCTTGACCTTGCCATCTTTAGACCAATGAGGAATTAAGCCCCAGCGGCCCGTGAGTGCCTCACGTTCTGGCACGGCTTCATCACCCACCTCCGCGTGTGGGTGAGGGCGAATGAAGAGCCCTTCGTAACCCGGCCACATGTCAGGCTTGCCGCTATGCTCGAGCGGACCTAGGCCAAACGCTTGGCGTATCTGATTGATGTGTGTGACCGGCTTATAGTGACTGCACATTGCTCAGCCTCCCAATGCTTTCCTCAAATAGGGATCAATATTCTGTTGATTCAGTAACCATTGTTTGTAGTCTCTGGGGATGTCTGTCAGTGGCATACCCTTATGTTTACCAAAAGGCATCGTAGTCGGTGCTCTGGCCATTTCAGACGCGACGTGTAAGTCGTCGATAGTTTTGACGCCTAGTTGGCGGCAAATATGATCGAGGATCACAGCGCAAATCCCTACGTCAACTAGCGCTGAATGGGCATTGCGTAAGCGCTCGCGTGCCGTCGCCCGCTCTAAGTGATACAGCAGGGCGCTTTGATTGTGGCTATCTAAATCGGGCCATACCTTGCGCGCTAAGGCCAAGGTGCAGATGCGCTTGACGTCAGGCTTACCAATCACTTCCCAGTCAAAATCTACGTTATGCCCGATGAGATACTCCACGCCGTCGGGCAGGGTAAAGCTAGCAGCCGGTGGGCAATCAACCAATTCTTCATCCATGATGTGATGGGTAGCCAGCGCTCCTAGGTCGATAGTCTTGCCAGGGTTGTAACGCTGCTCAAAGGCGTTAGTCACTTCATAGGGGTCTAGAGATGCAAGCTCAACCCAAGCGGCTTCTATTAGCACGGGCTCTTTAATGCCTGTCGCTTCGGTATCAAAAATAATGGTTTTGGACATAGATGATTAAACTTGAATGCCTGTAAAAACGTCAGGATACGTGAATAATCGTTTGCGTGTGGTGGGATGATTCAGCTAAGCTGATGAGCGCCCTCCGTGGCATCCCGAAACCCTAAAAGCGCATCCCTTAGATTTGACGTTGGTTATTAAGTGGTGATTGAAACGAACATGCAACGCTGGCAAATGCGAAGAAACTGCGCTCTGACGCCAAAGCAGTTGTTTAAATTTTATATTGCGTTGGTCTGTCTGTCTTTGATCGTAGCAACAGGCTTCTATTTAGCGGGTGTGTGGGTTGTTCTAATTTTTACGGCCTTAGAAGTTGCTGCGGTAACGGTTGGCTTTTTAATTTACTGCAGGCATGCGTTAGATCATGAAACGATCGAAATTGAAGATAAGCGGCTTTTGATAAAAAAATTTATTGGCTCCACAGAAACGGTCTATCAATTCAACACTCAGTGGGCAAAAATAGAGCTCCCCACTGCAGGCTCAAAAACATTCAATATCAGACAGGCTGACTCACGGGTTGAACTCGGTCAGTTTATTAGGTACGAAGAGCAGACTGCTTTGATTGAGCAGGTTCGCGCTTACTTGGGTTAACAGAGGAGGTCACATGCAAGGCGTCGTTGTGTGTCCGCAGCCGCGTGCTGCTGAGGTGGGGGCAGAGATCCTTCAGCAGGGCGGTAACGCCTTTGATGCTGCGTTAGCAACGGCTTTTTCGCAAATGGTCAACGACCCCTTTATGTGCGGTCTGGGTGGCATGGGCACCTTGCACTACTTTCATGCAGCGACCGGCCTCAGCGGGATGATCGATTTTTATAATCGCGCGGGCTCTAACGTGCGTCCCGATATGTGGGAAAAAGACTGTAAGGGTCGCACACCGATTTCTGGCTATAGCTTGTTTGATGATTTTCGAAGCGAGATTGGCTACACAGCCATCATGACGCCTGGCACTCCAGCAGGGCTCGGTTTGTTTCATGAAAAGCTTGGCTCAATGCCTTGGGGTGATTTGATTGCACCGGCAATCACACAGGCGAACGAAGGTATTTTGGTCACGCCAAACTTGGCAAGTGTCTGGAGTGGCTACGCCCAACCGGGCATCCCAGATGGTCTCACACGGATTCGCAAAACTGCCGAATGCGCACGCGTGTATTTGCACCCAGAGGGGCGTTTGTTCAAGGTAGGTGACGTCATGCGCTTGCCTGACTATGCCCGCACGCTAGAGCGACTCGCCAAAGGTGGTTGGCGCGAGTTTCATCAAGGCGCGCTCGGCGATGAGATCGCCCGCGACCTAGCAGCGAATGGCGCGTTCGTGACTCGCCAAGACTTAGCCGACTATCAACCTGAAGAAAGTGCACCTTTAGTTGGGTCTTATCGCGGTTACGAGGTTCGGTCGAATCCGCCACCAGGCAGTGGTGCAACCTTGATTGAAATATTGCAGATTCTTGAGCACTTTGATTTGAGCGCACTGGATCATGGCTCGGCACGGCACATTGATTTAGTGGCACGTGCCATGGCTGCTGCCCATGTTGATCGTAATGCGTATTTGGGTGACCCTCGCTTTGCAGACGTCCCGACCGATATGCTGATTTCAAAAAAGCGTGCAGCCTATTGGGCTGAACGTATCAAGTCGGGTCAGTATGCTGGTGGTCAAGAAGAGGCGCCACCAGGATGCACAACGCATGTGTGTGTCATGGATGCACACGGTAACGCCGTATCGATGACACACACGCTAGGCACGGCTGCGGGTGTGGTGACTCCAGGCTTAGGCTTTAACTACAACAACTCGATGAAGCTGTTTGATCCAGTCTCGAATAAAAAGAATTCGATGGCTCCTGGCAAGGCCCGCACGACCGGAATGGTGCCAACCATGTTGCTCAAAGACGGCAAGCCCGTGTTGTTAGCCGGTGCGCCAGGAGGCAGTGTCATCATCAGCGCCACGTTACAAGCGATTTTGAATGTGGTGGATTTTGGAATGTCTCCGGTAGAAGCTGTTACCGTCCCGCGTATTCACTGTGAGGGGCTGGGGATACACACCGAGGCCACCGTACCGCGCTCGGTCATTAAAGAGCTACGTGCGTTAGGTCATACCGTTCATCAAAGTGCGCATAGCTTTGAGCCCAGCATGTCGCGTGCGCACGTGATTTCAACAATTGGTGGGCGTATGCGGGGCGGTGCTGATCCAAGAGGTGGAGCAGGGGTTGTGTATGCGTGGTAGCAGCTGAAAAACTGATTAACGCGCCGAGCAATTCTTAAAATTCTATTAGTTTTCTTTGAATCCTACTCTTATAATCAGCAGGCTCAAGTCTTGCTAGGCTTTAGTGTGCAGCAACTTTGCTAAATGCTTAATTCTTGATAAAAAAATGTCTTCAAATCTTGCCGATGCCATTCGCTTTCTGTCGATAGACGCCATTGTTCAGGCGCAAGAGGGCCACCAGGGCGTGCCCCTCGGCATGGCCGAAATCGCAACTGCGCTCTACACCCGCCATTTACGCTTTATAGCCGGTCAGCCGACCTGGCCCGATCGTGATCGCGTGGTGTTATCCAATGGCCACGGGTCGATGTTGTTGTATGCGCTGCTGTACTTAACCGGATATGAGCACATCTCTTTGGAGCAGATTAAACGCTTTCGTGAACTCGGTTCACATTGCGAAGGGCATCCCGAAATTAATCAAAGCCATGGCATCGAGGTCACCACCGGCCCGTTAGGCCAAGGGATTGCAAACGCTTTTGGTATGGCGGTCGCCGAGGCCTATTTGCGTTCTCGCTTCGGCCAAGAGCTAGTCAATCACCATACCTACGCTTTTGTTGGAGACGGTTGCTTGCAAGAAGGCATTGGCCAAGAGATGATTTCTTTGGCTGGCCACCTTGCACTTGGTAAGCTAATCTTACTGTGGGATGACAATCAGATTACCGATGACGGTAGCACGTCGCTCTCGATTAGCGAAGATGTGGCAGAGCGTTTTCGCGTGGCCCATTGGCATGTGATTGAAGTCGATGGTCATGATCTTGAGGCTGTTTCAAAGGCAATTGAACTGGCCAAACAAGATCCGCGCCCCTCGCTGATTGCGTGTCGAACAATCATTGCTCGTGGTTTAGCAAGGTTGCAAGGCCAACGTGGAGGGCACAGTGCACGTTTATATCAAGACGATGCAGACCTTGCACGAGCAGAGCTTGGGTGGTCTCACGCGACTTTCCACATCCCAGACGATGTATTGAATGTTTGGCGCCAGGCCGGTAAAAGAAGTGAGCTCGAGTACGAAGCTTGGCAGACGCGTTTAGATGCACTAAGCCCAGCCGAGCGTCGTGAGTTTGATCGCGTACTGTCTGGTGAGCTTCCTGAGGGATGGCAAGACGTATTGCGTACGTACGAACGCGACTCACTTGTTGGCGACGCAGCACCTGGCGGGATCTTGATCTCGGCTGAAATCAATGATCGCTTGGCTGAGATATTGCCAGAGCGGATGGTAGGCTGCGCAGACCTAGAGGCACCGACTAGCCATAAGCGTCGGCTCAAAGCATTCACCGCACAAGATCCGGGTGGGGCGTATGTGCATTGTGGAGTCCGTGAACACGTGATGGGTGCGATGGTCAATGGCATGGCTGCGCACGGTGGAATTATTCCGTTGGCCGTGACGTATCTGGCGTTTTCGGATTATGAGCGCCCCGCAATGCGAATGGCCGCGCTAATGAAGCTGCCAGCTAAATTTGTATTCAGTCACGACTCGATAGGGGTAGGCAAGAACGGTCCGACGCATCAACCTGTCGAGATCTTAGCCTCGCTTCGTGCGATGCCTAATATGTTGGTGATGCGTCCAGCGGATGCCATCGAGTCCTCTGAGTGTTGGGAAGTCGCACTCGAGCACCGCACGGGTCCCGTGTCGATGGTGTTTGCGCGTCAAGCGCTGCCTAGGGTGCGCACTGAACTGAGCTCAGACAACCTCTCACGACGAGGCGGATACATTCTGGCCGAGGCGGTTGGCGGCAAGAGAGCAGTGACTTTGTTAGCGACCGGTTCTGAGGTGACCATCGCACTGAAGGCCAGAGAGCGCTTGCAGGCTGAGGGTGTTGCGACTGCAGTGGTATCGATGCCTTGCTGTGAATTATTTGATCAGCAAGATCAGGCTTATCGCTCAAAGGTTTTGGGTACGCAAGTGGTTAGGGTTGCAATTGAAGCCGCTGTCCGGTTTGGTTGGGATCGCTATCTAGGCGAGCGCGGAGATTTTGTTGGTATGAAGGGTTTCGGGGCCTCAGGCTCAGCTGAACAGCTGTATGAATATTTCAGAATTACAGCCGATGAGGTCGTATCGCGCGTCAAATATTTAAATGAGAAAACACGATGACCAGACTATATTTCAACGACGTTGTCACACGAGATGGCTTTCAAATTGAGCCAAACTTTATTCCGACTGATGACAAGGTGAAGTTAGTCGATGAGCTCAGTGCTTGTGGTTTTGCCAAAATCGAAGTCACATCATTTACTTCGCCCAAGGCTATTCCCATGCTGCGTGATGCCGAAGAGGTACTGGGTCGTATTAA
>CALCPT010000080.1 GCA_937897265.1 uncultured Alcaligenaceae bacterium | reverse complement strand
AGTTGGTTAGAATACCGGCCTGTCACGCCGGGGGTCGCGGGTTCGAGTCCCGTCCGCTCCGCCATAAAGTCAATAAAATCAAGCACCTTCGCGTGCTTTTTTGTTGTACTCACTCCAGTCACCGAGGCTAAGCAATATTCATCAACGCTTGCACGGGATCTTTTCAGCAAAATCATCCGTCGAGCGTCAGCAACATGACGATTTGGTCGTTCACAACTTCGACAGATACAAATGAGGCCGCTTAATACAATTTATTAAGTCGTTAGGTATGAAATAACCTTTACGTTGAGTAAACAGTGCTGGGTTAGCATCAGCAGCTACTGCCTGGCTATTTAAGAAAACGGTCATCGGGGCTTTTTCAGAATCAACCAACGGCACCCTTGCATACCAACCGTTGGGGGATGCCCTACCCCCCTTTGTGCGTCGACAAAAAACTAACATGGGGGTATGTGAGTAACCAGTGGGCTGATTCGAGTACCCTCGCACAACCTTCTGCTCAACGCCATCTCCAGTTAAATGGCGACTCAGTACCTGTACAAGACCCAAAAAATTAGACTGCTGCTGAGGGTCTAGCGACTCAAGATAAGTTCGCACCTCAACACCACGTGCAAGATCGACAAAACTCGCGTCAAACTTGCTGTCGGATTGCAATAATATTGACTTAGCCACAGCAGAGGCTTTACTGCTAGGAAACTTCGCTCGATTCCAAAGCGGCGAATACGCGTCACACATTGCCTCTTCTTCTACTGAATAGAGCGACGTCCGAACACCGAAAATAATGTCTGTGGCCGACTCACGGGCAAACACGTGAATTGTTTTACCTGATTCAAGCATCTGCAGAAGAAAATCTTGATTAGATTGCCCCGTACCACTGTGTTTGAATCCATTAGCATGCTGCGTCATTCGTCGATGAACACCGTATCCAGCCTTACCGCAATAAAGCACTGTGAAGTTCTTGTCATCAATTGGCGTGAGCCACAAATAAATAGATGCTTTTTCGCCGAGTTTCGCAACGCGCTCAAAGCTAGGCTGCCCCGATGAATTGAGAACGATATTGTGGCTATGAATAAAGGAAAATGTATTCAGTTCATCAATGTTCATAGCCTACTATCCCGGTTCTGCGTGATCAAATCACTCGGTAATGCTTCACCCAGTAGATTTTATCGAAATATTTTCGAGACTAAATTTAGATTTGAAGTCAGTCTTGATCGAGAGATTCGCTCAAACACCCAGATCTTCCTGACATGGGTCGCAGCGGTCATTAGCACGGCGCTTCAACTCAATAGTTAGTCTCTGACAGCGCACCCCACGGTAGCTGAGCCGGCACGAAATCCTTCAACTTTTGCTTGGCCAATAAATTCAAGTGCCAAACCAAAGCAATTGCTTTACCAGTCGGGTCGACGTGCGGAAACTTATTACTGTCAAAACGAATCGGCACAAGACGCGACCCCAATAATTTTTTATTGCTATCAAAGGCCAATTGAGCCACCGCGGCAACACCTGCCAAGCCCTGTGTACTTAATCCGCCAACACCAAGAAAATTTCCAATCGAATAAAACACAGGTCGCCCGGCAATACACTCGGCCGCACGCAGCACATGTGGCCCGTAGCCTACGATGGCATCTGCCCCTGCTGCAATGGCAGCGCGCGCAAACGCTCGCGAATCACCACGCGCTTCGCCCAAAAAGGTCTCTGGTCCTTCTGGCAACTCGATGTGAGCCTCGCCCTCGGCACCGGCATGCATCGCCACAATGACCACATCTGCTGAGCGCTTTGCAGAGGCTATCAATTCGGTCATCGCATCAAGCTCTTTAATGCTATTTTGCATTGGGTAAAAGCCGACAGACAGCAGAGCAATTTTTATGGTCTCTAAGGAAAAGAGTTCGAACTGGCCTCGCAGGTGCCCCGAACCAACCAATCCTTGTTGATTTAAATGATTGAGCGTATCAGTCAAGCCCGCAGCGCCATAATCCAAACTGTGATTATTGGCCAAGGTGACGGCGCGAAAGCCACTGCTTTTTAATAACTGAGCGGTAGCAACCGGGAAACGAAAGACATAAGACACCCCAGGAATGCTGGGCTTGGACGTCTCAACCAACTCTGTCATCGGCCCTTCTAAATTGCCAAAGATAAAAGCCGACTGACTGGGATCTGAGGTGACACCGGAGAGATGCGGCACCATCGCCTGCAAACTGCGAGTATTCAGCGCGTGATCATTAGAAAAAACCATATCCCCCACGCCCGTAATCACAATTGATTCGGGCGGCAAGGTATCCATGCTCTCACCTGAACAGGTCATCCATGTTGCAGAGGCATTGACCGGCGAAACAACAATCAGGCAAGAGAACGTAATGAAACTAGCAACAAGTCTGAAACAAGTACGCACGGTTAAGCATAATCATTCAAAAAAACATAATCATTTAAAAAATAACCATGATTTATAAATGAACCCCCAGACCGCCGTCAATCAATACTTGCGTTATTTTTAGTGTACTTGCGACGTCTGGCTAGTGTCACCGACTGAACTGAGTCCTGAAGACTGCTAGGCCGCGAGGCTAAGACTTAAGAACTAAAGTTATACAGTAGCCGCCTAAAAGGGAAAGACATGTCTGACCTCATTAATGACAAACTCTCGCAAGCGGTGCCGGTTTCGGCTAAATTTTTGACAGGTTTTGAGCTTGTCAAAAACGGCTCGATTGCAGCATTTGCCTTTGCAACCGCGTGCGTGACAGCCCTTGGGATTTTTTTATCGGTCACGACATCAAGCGTGGTCTTTGAGCCCTTACAAGTCCCAACCCTGTTTGTCGAGCAGGGCTACAGTCCCGAGATCACAACTACTCGCATCTTGGATGAAATCGCTCGTATCAACGAGCTATCAACCAGCACAAAAGACAAAAAGAATATCGGCGTCAAGCAACCTGGCGATCAGTTAGCTAATTTACAGGCAGTTCATGGCGTCGATGTACGAATGGTGCAATCCGTCGTGCAAGATTTACTTGGCGTCAAAAAAGAAAAAATCGCTGGTGAGATCACCTTTCAAGCAGACAAAGAACGTGTCGTTTATCAAGTGCGTATCCGATCATTACCTAAAAACACCCTCTTGGTCGATTTCAAAACGTCTTCAAGCATCCCAGACGTACTCAAAGAAATCGCGCTCAAACTTATCGAAAAAATGGATCCGGCTGTCGCAGCCTCGTATTATCGCTGGAGTAAAGACATTGATAGTTCGCTGAGACTTGTCGACGAAGCGCTCAGAAATAACGATATCTATGATGATAACTACGCCTTAGTCGGACGCGCTCAGATCTATATTGGTAGAAAAAAATTCGAACTGGCGCAACAAGATCTTGATCAAATTTTTAAAACTGATCCTAACTTTGTCCCAGCGATGACGACACAGTCCTACTTATTCAACGAACAAAAACAATACGAAAAGGCGATGGATTTTGCGCTTAAAGCAAAATCTTACTGGCCTGAGCGCTGGCAGCCTTACGTCAACATTGGTCACGCCGCTGACGGCCTAGGAAAAAAAGACGAAGCCGAAGCGGCCTATCGTTCTACGATTGCCTATAACCCAACCTGGCCTAGCGTTTACGACGAACTTGCCATCTTTTTTATTCAACGTGGCAAGCGCGATTTCGCTGAAAATATTTATCATAAAGGTCTGTTGAAATTTCCAACAAACCCCGAACTGCTCTTACATTACGGCCAATTTTTGCTGGCGGCCGGCAGGCAAGAACAAGCGCTCAATTACCTCGTAAAAGCCTATCGAACCAATCCTGAAAACGCCGAAGTCTGGGTAGAAATTTTAAAAGTCGCAAAAACAACGAAAGATCCGGCGCTTGCAGAAGTGCGAGAAAAAGCAGAGGCATATCTCAAGTCAAACGCCTCTGCAACGGATCAAACATTGACTGAATTGCTGAGCAACACACTGAGGGCGCAATAAATGTCCGCCAAATATTTCAAGCAGATTGTATTTTTTTGGATCGTCAGTGGTTTAGGCTTTGCGACGTTGACACACGCCCAAAACGCTTCAAAAGAATTAGCCGAGAAAGTACCGATCGCGGATGTGCATCGACACGTGCAACGTTGGATCAGCCCTGAGCAACTCAAGCAACAAATGCAAGAGCAAAACATCGGCTGGTCGGGTGCCGTGGGCGCACCGTTTGGGCCTTGGGATCCCGCGCCCTATGCTCAACTATTAGGAAAAAAATATATTGCGACAGCAGGGCAAGTTGAACTGTCTGGTATCTATGCGCAACATGGCGCAAGCGGCCTGACCGACATCAATCTCGACACCTACAAATCCCTGTTGCAACGTTCAGAGAAACTTTTTGCAGACGGACGCATCAAGGGCTTTGGTGAACTGATTTTGAATAATCAAACCAGCAATCCTATGGTGTCGTTTCGGCGCAAGGTCGATATTGATTCGGCACCCATAGAAGCAATGTTCAAGATCGCGGCTAAGCACAAAGGGTTTGTGCAAATCCATTCAGAGGATGATGCCGACTCTGTCGACCAACTAAAAACCTTGGCGACCAAATACCCAGACGTGGCAATTATCCTCTCACACTGCCTACTGACCGGCAATATTGAGCTGGTTAAAACACTTTTGACGCAGCACCCGAATTTATACTGCGAAATGTCTGCACGCTCTAAATCTCATTATCCCAATGTTGATAATGAAAGAATTCGCACACGAGTGATCTACGGCGAAGACTTTGCCAAAGCCGAATGGCTCAAGCTAATCGATGCCCTGCCTACACGGTTCATGGTCGGCACCGACACCTACAACCCTAACGTCAACTTTGAGCAAAATATTGCCGAAATCCGACAGGGGCTTCTCGCACGCTTGCAACCCGCTAGCATCGAACTGGTGGCCTACAAAAACGCTGTGAGAGTGATGCGACTTGAGTAAGGCGTAGGCTAGCGAAAAATCTCGGGTTTACTGCGGCGACTCAAACCTTGAACGACAAAAAATATCCCACCAACAGTTGCTAGCGCAACCTGATGGCGGGACATCGTTCGAACGGATACAACTGCTGCGCCAAGCACAACAATGGCGTCTTAGATCGCTTTCAACATCGAAGCGGCATCGCTCACTTCAAACTTACCGGGGCCTTCGTTATGAAGAACCTTCACCACGCCGTCAACAATGTACGCAGCGTAACGGTTTGAACGCACACCCATGCCGCGTGCAGTCAAGTCCAACTCAAGGCCTAAAGCCTTAGTCCAGATGGCTGAGCCATCAGCCAACATACGCACTTTGCCAGCCACTTTTTGCTCACGGCCCCAAGCGCCCATTACAAAAGCGTCATTGACAGCCACGCACCAAACTTCGTCAACGCCCTTGGCTTTGATCGCGTCAATGTGCTCGACGTAACCAGGTACGTGTTTAGCTGAACAAGTTGGAGTAAACGCGCCAGGCAAGGCAAACATCAAAATCTTTTTGCCTTTGACAAGATCAGCAACTTGAAAGGCGTTAGGGCCTAAAGTGCAACCAGCGGTTTCGGTCTCGATAAATTCTGTGAGGGTGGCATCGGGTACCCGATCGCCGACTTTGATCGTCATGTGCGCTCTCCTAGGGCATCACGGGCAGCGATGGCCACCGCAACTGATCCCAGCGTGTCGCTTATCATAAGCTACTAAACGGCGACTCGCTAGAAACAGTCTATTCACCCTATTGACCTTGTGGGTATACTGCGCGCAAAGACTATTTTTTTGGTTCGTCTTTCACTCGATAGACTAGAACGGGGTGATGCGTCAGAGCAAGCACCTTAGTCGTCACACTACCCAACAGCAAGCGCGAAAAACCGCTGCGGCCGTGACTACCGATAAAAATCATGTCGCAGTGGTAATCGATCGCAGCCTGAACAATGCCGTCGGCAATATTGAAATTTGAGACCGCATGGGCGCTAAATTTGACGCCCGCCGTCTCAGCGCGATCGACAATGGCTTTGAGGTGCTTTTGTGCTTGCTCGGCATTCGCTTTTTCGAAATCATCATCGGTAAACGCATACGCCGCCGACATGCCGTCAAAGCCCATCGTGGCCGCAAAAGGCTGGGTCACGTAAAGCGCCACGATTTCGGCGCCTGTTGAGCGCGCAAACAAAATGCCCGCATTTGCAGATTGAACTGACAGGGCCGAGCCATCTGTAGGAATCAGAATTTTCTTAAACATTGTGCACGCTCCATAACAAGGGTTCGAGTACCTATCCTAGCCTGTTCGTGCGCCTGACTCCAGCGGCAATTCAGGCGCTTTTGATCTGGATCAAGTTTTCAGCACACTGAAGGACTCACCAAGGGCGGCGACAAGCTGCAGCACCGAGGTTATCGGCGGTCACTCGATTATTTTGTTCAGTCACAGACCAAGATCGAACACCTCACCTTGGCCTTGAACGTCGGTGTACTCAAGAATTACCAGTGGCCGCCCGATACAACACCGTGCAACGTGTGCCTGAACGACAGTACGCCAACACGGGGGCTGGCAAAGTTTGCAACAGCTCAGCAAAATGGGTGACGTCGTCAGAAGTCATCTGACCACTCACGACAGGCTGATAGGCCACACGCAGACCTGCCGCACGTGCTGCCTCGGACACCGCAGCCGAAGTTGGCTGATTCGGGCCATCTTCAAAATCTGGTCGATTAATAATGACACTTTTAAAACCAGCCGCGGCAACCGCTGCCATGTCATCTGGGGTCAGTTGCGGCGCAACCGCAAAATCAGAGGTCAAAGAGTTAATTGGAGTCGCCACGGTGATTTCCTGCAAAAAGTGAAAAATAACAATAATGCACTACCCTGAGCTATGCTACGAAAGAGCAGATCTTCGCGATGCATAGATGGCTAGTATACGCAACGCAGCCTGTCTCAGTACACGCTGTAAGCGCAAGTGACTAATTGCCAAGCCTTAGTACACGCAACGAAAGCCCACGTATACAACATACAGCCCGGCTGACTTATATTGCATCCCCTCGACTTTCATCTGGGACGAGCCGTACCACCAAGACCCGCCAGCAGTCAGCCGAGCGCCGTCTTGAGCATCGGCCAGCCATTCCCAGACATTTGCTCCCAAGTCATACAGACCATTGACGCCCTGCCGCGTTTGGCCGACTGGCGCGTGGCGTGGCCAACCATCCGCCGCCCCCTCAACGTTGGCACCATCAGGCCGGTCGCCCGTTGGGTAAGGGTAAGTTTTGCCTTTTTCAAACGGTGCAGGAGGGGTAGCACGCTGCTCGGTGTACGCCGCCCGTTGCCACTGTGCCTTGGTAGGCAAGCGCCCCCCAGCATCAATACAAAATCCTTGAGCTTCTTCCCAGTTGATATGCACTGCTGGTTCGGTCGGCTGTGCCGGTTGGCCGAAAGGGGTACGCCAAGTCCAACCGGCGCGCCGTTGCCATCCCATCACGTATTCAAAGCCTCCGCCTTCACGCTCGGCTGCTGTGACAAGCCCCTTACGCCCAGCGTACTCAGCAAAGCGGCCGATGCTGACCTCAGTCGTATCAATCTTAAAGTCACCAAGATCTACCCGCGACAGGGCCACCTCAGGCAAAGACGCCGCCGGCTGCGACTGGGCGTTTGACACCACGGGCGCTACCAACGCCACCAACACGCTAAATACCTTAAACAATGGAGAGGTCATAGAAATAGGCTCTTAGGTAAAAATCGATTGATTCTCTTCAATCACTTGGTACGCCCTAAATTTTAAGCGATACTCATGCACTTCAGACACATACCTTTATCCGGAGACACTCATGATTTTAGTTGGCCGTTACGCATCGCCTTTTGTTCGTCGCGTGGGCGTCGTTCTGCACACGTTAGGGACGCCTTTTGAACACAAGGGCCTCTCAACGGCCACTGATCTGGCCGCGATTAAAGGCTATAACCCGATCGCTCGTGTGCCGGCTTTGATGCTGGACAACGGCGAGAATCTAATGGAAAGCGCAGCGATAATCGATTCCATCCTCGATATGACGCCGGGTCAAACTCTTTTGCCAGCCACTGGCGCCGCACGTCGGCAGGTGCTGCAGCATTGCGCCATCATGTGCAGCGGGCTGGATAAGGCAATTCAATATATCTACGAGCCGCGCCGTCGCCCAGCCGAGAAAGTACATCAACCGGTATTAGACGGCTTGGCCGAACAAACCACGGCGAGCCTGACCATGCTTGAGGCTCTCGCAGCCAAGGGCACCTTCAAGGGCGGCGCGCAGGCCAACCTCGCTGACATCACAGTTGCTGTGGGTTGGTTCTTTCTACACAAAGGCTTGCCTCAGATTGCCGTCGCTAGTCAGTTTCCAAACTTGGTTGCACTTTCGGCTCGATGTGAAACCCTGCCAGCTTTTCAAGCTTGCCCGCTTGAAGGCTAGACACATACTCACGATTCATCACCTCTTTACTCGTCGTCTGTCTAAAAAATCATTTCTAGACAGGCGACTGAGTACGAGACGCTAGCGACGTCTCGACCTCTAAAGCTTATAGATCGAAGCGACCCACGTTGAAAACAAAAATATTTCACGGTTGGTGGATGGTGGCAGGCTGCATGATCGTGGCCGTTGTGGCTTGGTCGTTTGCACTATACGGGCCAAGCGTCTATATCAGCATGCTTAGCCACGACCACCAATGGTCGATTGGGGTGATTTCTTCGGCTCTCACCCTGTCCTTTTTAGTCAATGCCAGCGTACTCAGTTTTGTGGGTAGCACCATCGCAAAATACGGCCCGCGTCCGGTGATGGCCACTGGCGCCACAGTCATGGCGCTTGGGCTTGGATGCCTCGGGCAAGTCACCAAACTTTGGCACGTCTATGCCGCCTTCGCATGTATGGGTTTAGGCTGGTCATGCCTCTCAACGACCTCTATCACCGCAACACTGGCGCCATGGTTTGACAAGCACCAAGGACGCGCTGTGTCGACTGCCATGCTAGGTGCCAGTATCGGGGGTATCGTCGGCGTACCACTCTTGCTGTCACTCATTGGTTCTCTTGGTTTTTCAGTGGCAATGCTAGTGGTTGCATTGATTCTACTGACAACCGTCTGGCCACTTAGCTTGTTTGTGATGCGCCACCGCCCACAAGATTTAGGCTTACAACCTGATGGTGCTCTCGTCGAACGCTCTCAGCACAAGCCTGCCGAACGCGTCTGGACACGAACCGAGGCCTTACAAACGCGTGCCCTACGGACAGTGATGCTAGCGTTTGGCTTGGCACTACTCGTACAAATTGGTTTTCTAACCCATCAGGTCGCTCTACTTTTACCTGCAATTGGACAAGCTGCAACTGCCTTGTGCGTAACAGGTGCAGCCGTCCTTTCCTTTGGAGGCAGACTATTACTGGCGCGCTTCTCTGATCGCTTAGATGTCAGGGTGATTGCTTGCGGCGTGCTGCTGCAAGCCACGATCGGGTTGGCCATCGCCAGTATTTTTTCTGAGCACGCGTGGGCGCTTGTGGTGGGGGTATTGTCTTATGGGATGACAGCCGGCAACACCACGACCTTACCGCCTGTGATCGTACGCCGCGAATTCGGTGCCGTCTCTTTTGGTGCTATCTTTGGCATTGCCGCCATGCTGATCCAAATTATGTCAGCCATGGGGCCAGCCTTTTTTGGTGTCTTGCATGACTTAAGCGGCAGCTATCAATTGCCGCTCGGTTTAGCCGCCCTGCTCAACATCGTTGCTGCCGTGGTAATTATGTCGGGGCGCAAATAGCGCTTTTTTTACCAAGGCATTTTAGAAATAATTGGATTCATCCCGGTTTTTTGGATCACGGGCGCGGCTGTCGCTGAGGCCAAAAACTCAATCAGTTCTTTCGCCGCTTTCATTTGTTGCGTTGTCGTGGTGATCCCCGCCGAGAACGGAACCGTTTGTTGTACTTCTAGTGGGATCTCACCTAAGTAATCGAGGCCATCAATCGACAGCAATTCACTCACCTGTTGAAAGCCTAGCTCTGCCTCGCCTCGCGCCACCACTGAGCCGACACGCTCGCTGTAGATCTTTTTTGCGGTGTCTTTTAATTGCTCGGCTACACCAAGTTTCACGAACAGCTCAGTCGACAGATAGGTACCACTTGCACTTGCAGAGTACGCGATAGATTTAGCCTGCAGTAGGGTATTTTTAAGCGCTGCAACAGTGCTGATATCTGGCTTCGGTGCACCTTTTTTGACTACTGCTCCAATGGTTGAGTTCGCCAAATCAACCCGCGTGCCCTGAGCCACGTTACCCTTTTGGATGAACCCTTCTAACGCAGGCCCGGCCAATATCAGAATGTCAAAGGTCTCTTGACGGCTTAAGCGCGTCGGGATCGAATCAGGCGCCGCCCCCATCGAAGATCCGTATGAAATCTTAACCGTGTGCGTTGACTGCTTTTCGTATAACGGCACGAGCTCTTTAAAAGCGGTCGCAAACGCGCCCGAGGTAATAACATGAAGCTCAGCAGCAAACGCAGTGACGCTTAGGCCAAAGCTGAGTGCAAGCGCGAGAAAGCTACGTTGTAAATTGCAGAAAGACTTCATACGGTGACCCCTAATATATTGGTATGTTTTGTCGCTTTTAGCCAACGATACTCAATCTGACGGCACAAGACAAACGCAACGCCTTGATTACAAATTAAAGGGTTTACCCAAGTCAGGGAAAGCACTAGTGGCAAATGGCCGATGTAGCTATGACAATCAGGCTGACTTGGCGCTGACATTTTCATGCCGAGATTTCTTTAACCGTCAAGCTCGCGTAACAACCAGAGCACACGTAAAAAATACATACCGGAGATAGTCTTGAAAACACCAGCCTCAATCAAAAACTTTGAGCTCATCACAATCGCAATGATTGTGGCCTCAGTGGTCGTATTTATTTATCAGAATTCCACCACAAAGCTGTTTGGCCCAACCGCTCCGGTGTATGTCGCGACCGTTGTGATTATGAATCTATTTCTCATCTACACGATCACGCGAGCAAAAAGCATAGTCTCTCGGGCATTTTTTGCCATCACGACCGGCTTAGGGATCGCCTTTTCTATTGTTTCGTTATTTGGCATTTCACCGATTCCAATGAAAGTGGATGTTGGCGTCGCCGCTTTTCTTTATATTTATTTGATCGTGGCGTTTTCATCACTGTACTTGTTGTTCTCGCCTGCAAGCACAAAGTGGCTGCATAACGAAGACCCAGTTCAGTTTGACTAAGCCGAGTGCTTTTGCTCGTACCAACCCTTAGACTGATTGACAACCTTCACTACCACTAGCATCAAGGGAACTTCAATCAGTACCCCAACTACCGTGGCAAGCGCGGCTCCAGACTGAAAGCCAAACAAGCTGATCGCCGCCGCCACGGCAAGTTCAAAAAAATTAGAGGCGCCGATGAGCGCCGACGGGCAAGCCACGCTGTGTTTTTCGCCCAACTTTCTGTTTAACCAATACGCCAAGGCCGAATTTAAGACGACCTGCAAACAGATTGGCACTGCCAACAGCACAATCACTAACGGCTGCTTAAGCATTGCGTCACCCTGAAAAGCAAAGAGCAACACCAGCATTAACAACAAGGCCGCCATCGACCAAGGTCCGATCGCCTGCATCGCTGCGTCAAAGGTTTGGGCACCTTTTGTTAACAAGTAGCGCCGCCACAGTTGCGCCAACAACAAGGGCACGACGATATACAACACCACAGAAGCCACCAAGGTTGCCCAGGGTACGGTAATCGCTGAGAGCCCCAATAACAAGGCGACCAACGGGGCAAACGCGACAAGCATAATCCCATCATTGAGAGCAACTTGCGATAAGGTGAATAAAGGATCCCCACCAGTGAGCCGACTCCAGACGAAGACCATCGCCGTACAGGGTGCTGCAGCCAACAAAATCAACCCTGCAATGTAACTATCGAT